>JAITHH010000248.1 GCA_031280065.1 Treponema sp.
GCGGCCAGGAGTTCCAGGTGACGGAGTCCGGCGGCAATCCGCGCTTGCGGGGATGGGGGGACGTAGGAACCAGCGGTCAAGAAGGAACGGGCAGCGGCGAAGATGAAGGGATTGCCCATCGCCCCCCGGGCGAACATGACGGCGGCGCAGCCGGTTTCCCGGAGCATCCGTTCCGCGTCCTCCGGGGAGAAGAGGTCCCCTGATCCGGCCACCGGTACAGGAAGGCGGCTTACCAGATCGGCGATGAGGGACCAGTCGCTTTTGCCCTCGTAGCCCTGGGCCCTGGTCCGGGGGTGCAGCGTTACCAGGGCCGCTCCATGCTCTACCGCAGCGAGGCCGGCTTCCCGGCAGGTGATGGAAGCGGCGTCCCAGCCTGAGCGGATTTTCACCGTTACCGGCGCGTTTTCCAGAGTTTCCCTGGATGCCCGGACTACCGCCGCGGTGATCCGGGCCAATTGCGCCGGGTTGCGGGTCAGGGCGGCTCCGGCTCCGGTCTTAATCACCTTGGGTACTGGGCAGCCGGCGTTAATATCGACCGCATGGGGCCGTAAGGGGGCCAGCAGGCAGGCGGCCCGGTACATCAGTTCCGGTTCCCCTCCGAAGAGCTGGATAGCGCAGCGCTCCTCGTTGGCCGCCCGCTGGAGCAGTGCGCGGGTTTTGTTCCCGGAGCCGCGCACGAGGGCCTCGGCGGAAGCCAATTCGGTACAGGTGAAGTCCGCGCCCTGCTCCACGCAGAGAGCGCGGAACGCCCGGTCTGAGTATCCCGCTACCGGCGCGAGGAATAAGTTGCCGGGAACCATGAGCGGACCGATTTGTACCGGATGATAGCGGGTTGAGGGGGAAGGCGCGCCTGCTGCCTCCAGGGGCCGTGCCCATAACACGGACACGCGGCTTCCCTCCTCTTCCCTGGACTCCATTCCCCGCCGCCTACCCCCTGGGCAGGCCGAAGAAGCGGCAGGAATTCTCCCAAAGCGCGGCGGCGAGTTCTTCCTCGTCCATTTCCAGCATCTCCGCCAGGAAGCGTCCGGTTACGGGGAGGTACTTGGGCATATTCCGCTTGCCCCGGTAGTCGGCGGGAACCATGAAGGGGCTTTCCGACTCGATGAGTATCCGCTCCAGGGGGATCACTTCGATGGTTTCGTGGAGGTTCCGGGCGTTGCGGTAGGTCAGGTTCCCCGCGAAGGAGAAGGAGAGGTTTAAGTCCAAGGCCCGGTGAGCATAGGCGGCGTTTTCGGAGTAGCAATGGAGTACGCCGCCTTTGGGAGGCAGACGGTCGCGGAGTATGTCCAGCACGTCGTGACCGGCATCGCGGTTGTGGATGATCACCGGCAGGTTGAGTTTGGCGGCAAGGTCAAGCTGGGTGATAAAAAGCTCGATCTGGCTCTTCTTATCCCCGAATTTGCGGTAATAGTCCAGGCCGATCTCGCCTATGGCCACGACGCGGGGAAGCTGGACGCTCTGTTCGATGATTTGGAGCCAGTCCTTACCGGGATTTTGGACCTCCGAAGGGCTTACTCCGACGGCGTGGTACACGTTGGCCGCTGTCTTGAGGTTCTCGTAGACCTTCACGAAGTCGTGGAGGCTATTGCAGATCGAGACGATCCGGGAGACCGAAGACTGCCGGGCCTCCTGAATAACAATAAGCTGCTCAATAGGGTCATCGCAAATGAGCCCTACATGGGCGTGAGTATCAAAATACTGCATGGCTTAGTCCAAAAGGTTGTTTTTCAGCTCTTTCTCAGACTGATACGTTTACTATAACACAGGCCGGGGGGCCCGTCAACAATTTTATTAGGGAAATTTAGCCGGGAAAGTCCTCTGTCCGTAATGCGGATGTTGGATCTCTCCGCATATACAGAGATGATAAATGTCATAAAAACAAACAAAAATTGCAAAGAAAGCGCAAAAACATAGCCGGCGCCGCTTTTACTGCGTATTTTATAACTACAAGCTGATCAACCGCGCCTTGCAGCAATCAACCTAATTATGGCGGAGGGTAACATGATACGGATACTCGTTGTAGGCGGGCATCAGACGGGAGAGGGGCAAATTGCGAATATTTTAGCCTCACAATTCGACTTTGAACTCGTGGGGAAAGGCAAAGACGGTTATGATGCCTTGAATATGGTACGGGCCTTAAAACCCGACATTGTGCTGCTGGACGAGAATGTGCCGCTTATCGACGCGGCGGAGGCGATTCCGGTCATCAAAGCCCAAGCGCCTCAGACCAGTATCATCGTCCTTACCGCTCTTTCCGAGGGGGAGCGTATCCTCAAGGCGATCCGCAACGGCTCCTCCGGCTATTTCCGCATACAGGACGACTGGGAGCGGCTCATTCTGGGAATCCGGATGGTGTACCATGGCGGCTGCTTGATGAGCCCTGAACTGGCCGCGAAAGCGTACAGCCCGGCGTTTCGTCCCGGGAAGCATGATCTTTTCCGGGGCATTATCCGTAACTGCCCCCTCGATATTTCCCGGCAGGAGTTCCGCTTGATTGCATACATTGCCCAGGGGCTTTCCAATAAAGAGATCGCCCACATTTTCAAACTCAAAACCGGCACCATCCGCAACTACATATCTTTGATCTTCCAGAAAACCGGTCTGCGGAACCGGACGGAGGTGGCCATTCTCGCCCACAGTCTGGGTCTGAAATTAAAAGAGGCCGGAAGGGAACAGCGAATGGCGAATGAACAGATGAAACAGGCTGTTTAAGGGGGGACCGGGGGGTTCGTAACCCCCCGGCGGGGGGCGGGGGTGGAACCCCCGCACTGCCAGAGCCGGTCCAAGCCTCCAATGCGGTAGAGGATCACATAGATGGCGATCATCCCCATAAGGGAGGGGAATATCTGGAGTACCAGGAGGCCCATCATCATGCTCTTCTTAAAGGTGCATGAAGAGATGCCGGAAGTGCTCAACGGTGACGCACTTGTTGTCATTATTTTTGTATGTTGAGCT
>JAITHH010000293.1 GCA_031280065.1 Treponema sp.
CGCGGAGTTCCCCATCGTCCAGAGCAAGGAGTTCCCGGCAGCCGGTAAAAGCGGGAAGCGGCCCCTCAGCGCTCTCCGTGCCCGCGATAAACCGCCGGTTGTACACGCAGACATCCTGGCAGGCCGTACAGCCGTAGAGCCGGTTTCCCCAGCGTTCCCGTACCAGCGGAGGAACAGCCTCCCCCTTGCCCGAAGCGTACCATTGAATACAACGCGCCGCGTTCATTGAGCCGTCCCCATTCAGCGCCCCGGTCGGGCAGGCCGCCCGGCAGGGAAGCGCATCCAGGCCCTCGGCGGCGCAGACCGTACAGAACGGAAACCCGCCTCCAGCCAGGGACGGATACGGCTCATCCCCCTCCAGGGTGAAGGGCAGCGTCATCGCGGCTAGAATCACCAGTGAACCCGCCTCTTCTGTGAGGACCAAGCCGTTCCGCCCCAAAACCCCCAGGCCGGACGCCAGGGCCAGGGGCTTCTCCGGGACCGGGGAATTGCAGAGAATCTGGAAGCCGGATTTCCTGCCCCCAAAACGGACCCGCAGCGCAGCCGCAATCCCCTGGAGCCGCTTTACCGCCTCCCGGTAGTAATTCCGCCGGGCAAAAGGCGCGATAACCCCCGATCCCGGCGGCGGGACTTCATCCGGGCAGTCAAAGCGGCTGCCGTAGGACAGCGCAACGGTCAGCAGCGAGGGCGAACCCTGGCCGCGGCCCGCCGGAACCCCCGCCAGCGGCTCGAAGGGCGCCAGAAACCGGGCCCTGACAAATCCCGCCTCCAAAGCCATGCCGCGAATCAGCTCCCGCCCTGTTGCCATCACCATAAAGGGTATAGTATCATAAGGAACAAAAGTGATGATATGGAGGCATTATGGCGTCCTTTTTAGACAAAGTGCTGGATTTGTTTTCCGGGCCCAATGATCCCGCGTCCGGGAAGAAGAAATTGATGCGGCTGGTCGTAAAAAGCCTTGGAACCAATAAATTCAGCAAGTTTTACAAGGTAAAGACCGGCGCTATTCAACCGGCGTTTGCTGAATTCTTCTATAATATTTACAAAACCGTATCTTCCGCCCAGGTTTTTATGCAGAACGCGGCCAAATCAGACGTGCTCAAGCAGCTTACCATCAACGCCTTCCTGGACAGCAAGCAGTTGGCGCTCCAGGGCGGCCTTTCCGCCGAATCTATCCAGACGCGGTCGAGAGGAATGGCCCCCAAAGAGCTGAGTTCCAAGCTGCGGGAGGAGCTTGAGGCAGTAACCTCAGCGTTCAAGGGCCCGGCGGTTAACGCGGTGGACGGCTGCTATAACCTGATCCTGATATTCACCAGCTTTGTCAGCTTTGATTTCTTCGGCCTGCTGAGGAAGTTTGACGGCTCCATGCAGGAGCGGAATTTCACCAGCCCCCCTCATTTTGGGGAGATCAAGGGCGAACAGGCGATCAGGGCCATTCAGGAATTTTTAGAGGTGATCGGCAGCCTCGACCCGGACGTGGACTGGAAACCGGTGCACAAGGTGCTGAAAAGCTACAAGAATATGGACGTGGTGGTCCCCGATCAATGGAGCAAGGTCCTCCAGCAGGTGCGGGAGCTCAAACGCTCCGCCATGCTGGAATTGATGGTGCGGCATAGCACCGCCAACCCCATGTGGCAGCCGAGAATGGCGGTTCCCCCCAATGAACACATCGCGGAGCCCTATGCGGACAGGCTCAAGGTCAGCACTATCTCGGCCATTGAGAGCATCCTCAATGCCAAGCGGAATGCCAAAGTCCGGGAGCTTGCCCAGACGGTGTTCGGCAGCGCCGATATAAACCGCCTGCGCTACTATTCCGCCCAGAATAACGAGAAATTCATCAAGAAGAACTTTGACGGTTTTACCCAGGTCATGGGACTCAACCTGCTCAAGGCGTTTTTTGGCGATTACTACCAGAAAGATATTAAGGAACTCTGCGACCTGCTCCTCATCCGGGGCCAATGGTACTCCAGCAGCCTCTCGAAGCAGCTCTCCGACGGTTTCCACCAAGGCAAATTCCTTTTGGATAAGCTCAATGCCTTTGACGAAACCCTGGCGGAGAACGGGCAGAACGGCTCGCGGCTCAAGGCTTCGCTGGTCCGCGCTGACCGGGACAAGAGCCAGGCGAAGTACATCCGCATCATCCTCAACTCGGTGAACGAGGAGGCTGAGAACATGATCAAGGTCGCCGCCCAGGTTTTTACCATCATCGAGCGGAACTTTTACGCCGTCCTTGAGGATCATCAGAAAACGACGCATGAACTGATTATCAACTGGAAGGAACTGGAAGCCGCGTACTCGGAGCCCTTGATTCCCAAGATGACGCTTATTCACCAGAAGCTGGCCGCTTTTATTCAGATTCTTGAGGTGCTTTCCCATTCCCCAGAGGATGACGCGGAGGCGGCCTAGGGAATCGCCGATTAAACCGGACTTTTAAAAACAGTCCGCGGATTAACGCGGATTTAAACCGCAGATGGCACGGATTGCGAACCTTCGGTTCGACGCTGATGTGGTTTCTCTTCATCAGTGCAACCTGCGGTTCCCGAACAACTGTTTTTTTACCGCAGATGACACGGATGTACTACCGCCCTCCATTTCCCGCTCCCCAGGCATACAAACAAAAAAGCGGCGCAGGTTCATACCCGCGCCGCTAATCTCCCCGCACTCACCGCCTTTCTTTTCTCACGCCCCGTCAGCGGCAGCCGGGGCTGACCCGTCCGGTTCCGTCATGTTACTTTTGCGCCGGCGTTCCAGGGGTGGGCAGTTTATATCCCATTCCGATACTGATACGCGGCCCAAAATTGAACAGTGAAAAGGAATCCAGATAATCTTTCGCTTCCTTCCGTAACTTCGCTTCGTACTTGCTGTCCAGTTTGAAGTTCAAGAGGACTTCACCCCGCAGGTAGAGCTTATCGGTCAGACGGCAATCCAGCCCGCCGCCTACTTGGAGAGAAAAGGCATCAAATAAATCCTTGTAGTCGCGGCCTAACAGGGCTACTAAATCGTCCCGGTCCAGCTTACCACCCAAAAATTCACTTTCACCGGAAAGGTAAATCTGATAGTCGAAGCCCGCGAGGGGGAAGACCGTTACCGGACCGAGCGCTATGGGGTATTTACCCAAGATGGAAAAACCGAATTGGGTCGAGTTCATCTCGAAATCACCATCAAACGAGTCATAGCCGGGCTTGAAGGAACCGAAGATCAAGTCCATACCGATTTCCACATAAGCGGCGTCAAAAAAACCGCCGATACCGAAACCATTGGCGAGGTAGATGAAAGGTTCAACGGCATATTTAAAGTACTCCTCCTTCCCGTCTCCGCTGTATCCTGTCCACTTGGATTCCGATATACCAAAAATACCGTTGTAGAAGATACGTCCGCCTGCGCTCAGGGAAGATGGTATTTGATTCTTGGCTTGCTTCGACGCTTTACCAGGCTTATTCGCTGTTTTTGAGTCCAGCGAAAAGGCGGAGAGCGCGCATATCCCCAAGAGGGCAAAAACGGGCAAAATTCTCTTAAGCATCGTACCCCCTACTCAGCGGGGACGGCGCTGGCGGCAGGTTCGGCGGGGGCAGCGGGAGCGGCAGCCCTCACGCCGTCCTCGTCTTTGGCAATGACGCGACCTTTTGGAAAAAGGAAACCCAGCATGGTTTGATTCCGTCC
>JAITHH010000299.1 GCA_031280065.1 Treponema sp.
TGCGCGGCGGTGAGCAGGTCTTCCAGGGGCTCGGTGAGCACCTCGGTCTGGTTGTCTATCAGCGCCACCGTGTGCTCCCAGTGCGCGGAAAGGGAACCGTCGGCGGTAACCACCGTCCATTCGTCCTCCAGCAGCTCCACGTCGTGGCTCCCCAGGTTGATCATCGGCTCGATGGCGATCACCAGGCCGTTGGACATCCGGGGATTGGGGCCGTGGGGATGATTGGGCACTGCGGGGTCTTCGTGAACCGCAAACCCGACGCCGTGGCCGCAGAATTTCCGCACTACCCCGTAGCGTTGGGATTCGGCGTGATCCCGGACAGCCCGGGAAATCTGGTGGAGCCGCACGCCGGTCTTTACCGCCTCGATCCCCTTGTTCAGACATTCCGCGGTAACCCGGTTGAGATTCCGCGCCGTATCGCTCACCGTGCCCGCCTCGATGGTCAGGGCCTGGTCGCTGATAAAGCCCTCCAGTTCGATGCCGCAGTCCAGGGACACCAAGTCTCCAGAGGCGATCTTCCGCCGCGAGGGGATGCCGTGAATCACTTCGTTATTAATGGAAACGCACAGGGCTGCGGGAAAGGGGATGGAACGGGGGCCGCCGTAGCCAAGAAAAGCGGGCTTGCCCCCGGCCTTTTTGATCCAGCGCTGAACCCAGCGGTCCAAGTCCAGGGTTTCGACGCCCGGTTTTACCAGAGGGATGAGTTCCCGGTACATGGCGGAGAGCATCTTGCAGGAACGGCGGATACCGGCGATCTGTTTTTCGTTCTTGAGGCGGATCACCGGCTATACCTTGAGCGCCCTGCGTAACTGGGCCGCATGGGGCAGCGCGGGGTCCCGTTTGAGCGCCTCCCGGAAAACAGCCGCGGCCGCGCCGGGCTCCCCCAGACGCACGAGCGTTTCCGCCATGGAACGCATCCAGCGGGCCTCGTCCTTGGGGGGGAAGCCCAGTTCCAGAAGCGTCTCCATGCACGCCACATAGGTTTCGCTGTCCACCGCGGAACGCAGCCGCAGCCGCGCCAGTTCTTTGATGCTGTGTTCCAGTTCGATGTTGAAATGCCGGAAGTAGGGCCGCCGACGCTCCTCCCGCACCAGGGCGGCGAAGAGCATGAACGCCTCATAATAATGCCGCCGCTTTTCTAACTCCTCCGCCAGGATAAAAACGCAGTCCATCCAGTCCTCCCGGTCCAGGTATTTTTCCATGGGAAAGCCCAGTCCGCCTTGGGCGTTCCACACCTCCAGCGCTTCATCCTCTTCCAAATGGAGGAGGTCGAAGAACACCAGCTTTGCCTGCAATTCAGGGTCTTCCGGGTCTTCCCGGAGATAGGCCCGGTAATCAAAACTGTTCCGCCGCTCAAAACTGTTATAGGCCCGGTCGTACTCATAACGCCGCTCCGGGCTGGACAGCGACTCGTAGGCGGCCAGCAGCTTCCGCATGGCGTACGCGGTATGGCTGCCGGCAAGGTCGGGGTGCAGTTTCTTGGCCTGTTCCCGAAACGCCCGCTTAATATCCTGCGCCGAAGCGTTTTGCGGGACGCCAAGCAGCGAATAGTAGTCTTCCATGACGCCCGGTTATGCTCCGATGCGTTTGCCCAGGGATTCCGCGTGGGGCGCGGAGAAGATGATGTCGCTCCAGTTGATGATCATCCCTTCCTTTTCCATGGCCCGCATCACATTCGCCATAGCCTTGCCCGTAAAGGGGCCGGTCTTCTTGAGAAAGGCCGCGCCTTTCTTGCCAACCAAACCGCTCCCGGAGGACAGCGTCTTGGACAGGGCTTCGGGCATCTTGCCGCCGAACAGGGAAACCGCTTCGGCGATTACCACCACGTACTCATAGCCCGGCAGCCGGAATCCGTCTTCGGTCCATGCGTCCAGCACATCCACCCGGTGCCCCATCGATTCCATCCCCTTGGCCAGGGCGCTCACATAATCGGGCGTGGGCTTCCGCTGGGCCGGGGCGCTTACAATCACTATTCTCATACCGGTTCCTTTCTAGGGAAGCGCCGCCGGACTCACGTCCGCAATCCGGCGCTTTCTTAGGCGTGTTTGTACAACTGATCCACGTTGGGCTCCTTGACCAGGAGTACCGAACATTTGGCGTTGACCATGATCTCCCGGTGGGCGTGGGAGATGATCTCCCGCGAACTCCGGTCCTTTTCCCAGCCTCCCAGGATGATGAGGTCCGCTTTCTTTTCGTCCGCGATCTTGAGAACCTCGGTATGGATCGCGCCCCGGCGCATCTCCCGCTCGGCTTTGATTCCTTTGGCCCTGGCCAATTCTTCGACAAAGGCGAGATAGCGCCCGCCGTTTGCTTCCAGGCTCCGCTCATATTCAAGACTTTCTTCCTGGATGAATATTTTGCTCAAGGTGAGCTGGCGGATCGTGGCGGTATCCACGACGTAGACCGCTGAGAGGCGGCAATGGTACTGCTTTGCCATGACCACGGCGTACTTGATCGCCATTACGGATGCGTCCGAACCGGAAATTGCCGCGACAATGTGGGAAAAAAGCGGTTTCATCATTCCTTGCCAGCCCTTCTTTTTAAGAGTTTGCTTGAAAAGAAGGCGTCCCGGTCCTTCTCCTCGAGTGCCGCCTCGATATAGGTTTTCGTATCCCGCGCGGCAGGGATAACCAGCTTTTCCAGGGCGTTCACGCGCCGCTGGGTCTTCCTCACTTCCCGCGCAAGCCTCCAGGCAATGGTTCTCACGGTGGCCAGTTCGGTAATGATCCTTAAAAGTCCAAAGAATTCTACCACAACTTCATCACATTCGGCAAATGAATTCGCTTCTGAATACTTGAGTTCCATTCCCGGCAGGCGCACCGTCAGGCTTGGCAGGTTCATGCCCGCGATAAACTGCCGGTTTTCCTCTAAGTTGAAATCGTATTTGATATTCCGGGCTATCTTGTCCGCCCGCTCCCGCCCCACGGCAATCAGCAGCCGCTTGAGGGCCGGGTAGGCGGCGGTAATCCGGGCGTCCAGGTCCCGCTCCAGGATTTTCACCTGCTCCACCTTGGCCATGAGTTCCATGACGAGAATTTCCCGCTTCTGCTCCAGGAGGTCGTAGCCTTCTTCCGCCGTGGTCAGCCGTTCCTTGACCCGCATGAGGTTGCTTTTTGTAGGGGCTATATGTTCTCTCGCCATATACTTTTAAGGATACTTTATACTATCGGGGACTTTTTAACAACAGGGGGGCCGCGCGGCGGGGGCGCTGCCCCCACACCCCCGCCGGGGGGCCCAGGCCCCCCGGCCCCCCCGGTGGGCTTGGCTATGCGCCCATTGGAAACGGCGGGCGCGGAACCGTGGTGTGGCCTTTTTTTCGATCCCTCTTGCTTTTCCACGACACGGATCGCTATACTGAAACCAAGGGCGCGGCGAGCGCCTTCGGGCCGGTGAGGAACCGGCCGCTGCTTTTTACTGGTTCTATCTTGTATTTGCTTTTTCTATCGGGGGATGCCTTATGACGGCGGTCGTAAACGGACAGGCGGCGGATTATTCACAGGGAGCGCGGCGGGATTCAGCATTGATCCGCGCCAATGGCCCCCATGCCGCTGATCTGACTGTGTTTACCCCCCCCCTCAGTGGCGATTACCCCGGGGAACACGGTTCTGGCGGCTTTAGACTGAATTTCTTCAGCGGAATCGCTGTAGACAATCCGCACATGGTGGAACCGGTTTTCACTGGGGTTGGTCCAGGACAGGGTAACGGTGGTATCGCCGCCCCATGCCTGGAGGCTGTGCATATAGGCCCCCATGTCCTGGGATGAATCCCAGCCCTTATTGACATCAAGGGGCCCGAC
>JAITHH010000257.1 GCA_031280065.1 Treponema sp.
GTTTTCCCCTTGGCGTTCAGCCACGAGACGAATTCCACCGCGCCTTTGAGCAGTTGGTTCCCGTGGTAGATTACCCCGTCCATATCGATGATAAAGGCTTTTTTTGACCTGATATGTTCTATGTCTTTCATGGGCTTAGTATAGGTGAGGATGTGAAAGAAAGGAAGAAGCAGGGGCGCCGCCGCTTATATATGCGGACACGTAAACTTCTTGAGCGTCTCGTCCAGACAGCCCAGATCAATCGGCTTGGAGATAAACCCGTTAAACCCGTGCGAAAGAAACATCTCCTCGCTGCCCGCCAAAGCATTGGCCGTAAGCGCCACAATCGGCACCTGCCGGGCGTAATCGCTGCCGATTTCACCGCGGATGATCCGCACCGCCTCAATACCGTCCATCTCCGGCATCATGTGATCCATAAGCACCAGGTCGTACCGGGGCGTTCCAGCGCGGATTTTGTCAACCGCCTCCCTGCCGCTCAAGGCGCAGTCCACCAGCAGACCGTAGGGCTCCATAAGACCCTTGGCAACCTCCAGGTTTATGTCCACATCGTCAACCACCAGCACCCGGATGCCCGTATCCATTGCCGCGGGAATCAGCGCGTCCGCGGACGCCTCGTCCTCAAGGAAGTCGAAACGCGCCAGCTTCGCCGCCTGTTCAGCGCCGATGGAAGCATCGTCCGCCGCCTGCTGGGGAATCCTCGCCGTAAAACAGGAGCCCGCGCCGTACTCGCTCTCCACCTGGACGGTTCCGCCCATCAAGTCCAGGAGCATCTTGGTAATCGCCAGCCCCAGGCCCGTGCCCTCGATCTTGCGGTTGGCTTTGGCGTCAAGCTGACTGTATTCGGTAAAGAGCCGGCTGATGTCCTCCTGCCGTATGCCGATGCCCGTGTCGCGCACCCGGCAGACCAGAACGCCCGGCGCTTCCCACCATACCTCAAAACGAACCTTCCCCGCTTTGGTGTACTTGATGGCGTTGGAAAGCATGTTGTTGAGAATCTGCTTGATCCGCAATTCATCCCCCACGCACTTTGCGGGCAAACCCGGGTCCGGGACAAACTCAAAAACGATGGGCTTGTCCCCGATACGCACCATGTTGATCCGCGCAGCCTCGGCAAGGAGCGGCGCGGTCCGGTACTCCACGGGGATTACCTCAAAGCTCCCCGCTTCGATCTTGGAAATGTCCAGGATGTCGTTGATGATCCCCAGGAGCGTGGTCCCCGAACCCCGTATCTTTCTGAGGGCGTCGCGGGTTTCACCGGCGCTGTGCTTGCGCAGCTCGATGTCCGACAGCCCGATGATCGCGTTCAGGGGGGTGCGTATCTCGTGGCTCATCGTGGCCATGAACTCAGACTTTGCGCGGTTGGCCTGCTCCGCGATCCGCACCTGATCTTCCAGGGCGGCGGTGCGATCCCGGACCGTGGCCTCCAGAACTTCGTTGAGTTCCTTGGCCTGATTGTACGAACTGGCGAGATACCGGGCCAGCACCAGGGCGGAGGCGACGTTGAACAGGAAAAAGCTGTAGCGGCTCAGCATGATCCCGCTGTGGAAAAACAGGGAGTCCAGCATATCGTAGATGGTGGTGACGGCCAGCGCGGAGAAGATCACCACAATGTTCCCCTGGGGAGTTTCCAGGAGGTCGTAGCCCAGGGCCTTCCGCAGCGACCCCGCGCCCCCGCCGAAGAGTTCCCGCCGCCCCTTGCGAACCCGTTTAACGAAGGCGAACAGCACGTCATAGCCCATGAGGTAGACGAGCATGGAGATGCCGCAGGGCTGCCAAAGCCGCAGGGCATCGTCAACAAAGTCCAAGGGGAAGCAGAGCGAGCTGATGGACAGCGCCGCGCTAAAGGCCAGGTATATTTTAATAACCGGCGTGAGACGCTGATCGTTCAGTTCTTCAAAGAACGCGCCCATGAAAAACAGCAGCCAGTACAGCGAGATGTACTCCAGCCGGATGGCGTGCGCGGAGTCGCTGAACAGCGCGTAGATAAAGGGGTTGCGGGCCAGGAAATAGATGCCCACCATCACGGAAAAGAAGCCGTAATAGAGGTTGTACCGGGCCTTTTGCCGCATGAAGAAGAGCAGGAGGTGGTAGAGGCCCACAAAAACATAGACCGTCGAGCAGATCAGAGTGGTTTGATCCTTGGCCGTATCCCGCGCGCGCTGGTATTCATCGATGAAGTAGGGGGAACGGTAGTACAAGCCGGTGTTGTCGTAGCCGGGGGAGCCAATGATTCTGAACGCCAGGTAATTCTCCCCGGCCCGGAACAGGGTGTGATCGATGGGGATGGCGACGCTCCGCCAGGCCCGGTGTTCCCGGATGCGTCCGGCGCGGTCCAGGCGCATTTGAGACTGGATCGGGGTCCCGTTGAGAAAGACCTCCCAGTTATCCCCGATACTGGCGAGGAAGAGGCCGGGCATGACCGGGGGCGTCTGCCGCAGCAGGCCGAGCCGCTCCTGATCCATGGTAAAGGGGATCAGGATGGTGTACTCCGCCGGTTTGTCCTGCCGGGGGGAGAGGAAGGGCCGCCCCTTCAGCCAGGGGAAGAAGCGCCTCATCACCAGCGGCTCCCGGTCTTCCGGGGAGAGGGCCCCGTCCCAGGATGTTTCCGCGGGGTTCCGCTCAATGTCGGCCCGCTG
The DNA here is from genome assembly GCA_031280065.1 of Treponema sp. Next base: position 2,637 of record JAITHH010000257.1, read on the forward strand.
AAAGCCCTGTTTCACATAGGCGGGGTACGCTTGCAGGTCAAGCCGCAGGGGGCCGGGACTGATTGCCCACGGACGGAGGAGAGCCGCAAGCACGGCCGCGCCTAAAAGGGCCGCGAGAACGCCGAGCAGCGCTGGAAATCTGAATCGTTTCATGCTGGTGCAGATAGTATATTGTTCCTGTTGCGAGGGTGGAACCCCCCATAATGCCTCATGCCGCCATATCCCGGTATCTACCGGGATATTGATCGGGCTGCCGGGGGTTTTGCGTATAAGCGCCTATACCAGAGCGGGTTTTTGGATTCCCGCACAATCCCAGCCTTAATGAGCTGCCGCAGCGCCCGGCCCGCCTCCTCCTCTGACCAGCCTGGATGTCCGTCCTGGGAGAGAACCGCTGCGGCCTCGGTAAGGGTATAGCGCCGGGCATTGCGGCGGAAAAATTGCCGCAGGGAGGGAACTTCCCGCAATTCTCCGCTGGCCCGGCCCGCGCAGACATCGCAGCATTCCGGCCCGCCGCTTTCGCCGCCTCCCTCAACATGGAGCAGCCTAAGCAGCGCGGTCCGGCGGCAGACGCCGGCGTTCCTCGCGTAGTCCAGAAGACCGCGCTGCCGCGCTCCCGGAAAGCGTCGCAGAGCCTGGTCATCCGGGCCCCAGAGCAGGATCGCCTTGGATTGCAGCCTGTCCCGCCCCGCGCGCCCTGATTCCTGCAAGTACGCCTCTACTGACGGCGGACAGTCCCGGTGAATCACCGTGCGGATGTCCGCCTTGTCAACGCCCATGCCGTACGCGCAGGTGCAAACAAGAATTCCCCGGCTGTTCGGCAAGAACCAGTTTTCCAGGGCGGTCTTTTCTGTAGAGGAAAGACCGGCGTGGTAGAAGCGGATTTCCTGATCCGCCAATTCATTGCGCAAATACCGGGCAAGCCGCTCGGTTCCCGTCCGGGAGGAGCAGAACACCAGGGCGGGACGGGAATTCACCCGGAGCAGGTCCCGGACAGCCGGATCCCGCAGGATGCAGCCCCTGGCGGCGTAGCTGATATTGTCCCGGTCCGGGTTTCCCGCGATCCGGCGCGCGCCCCGCTCCCCGAAGATATACCGCTCTATCTTTTCCAGAACCGGCGCTCCGGCGGTGGCGGTAAACGCGGTGATGAGGGGCAGCCGCCGCTCCCCGGAACCGTCCTGCCCGGCCGTCCCGGCAGCGGCGCTGATGATACGGCCGATCTCCAGATAGGACGGGCGGAACTGTTCGCCCCATTCGCTGACGCAGTGGGCTTCATCAATGACCAGATGAACGATGCCCAGGCTTCCCAGGCGCTCGAATACCGGCGGGGACAGGAGCACTTCGGGGTTGGCGATGATGATGCGGCATTCCCCGGAGCGCACTCTGACCCACAGCGCCTCCCGTTCTTCCCGGCTCTGGCCGCCCCGGAGCACGAGCGCCGGGATGTTCCGCTCCCGCAGCCGCCGTTCCTGATCGGCCATGAGGGAGAGCAGGGGGTAGATCGCCAGGGTGGGCCCGTTCAGCAGGAGCGCGGGGAG
>JAITHH010000319.1 GCA_031280065.1 Treponema sp.
CCGTTCCAGGCCCCTTGAGTCTTAAAGGTGTTGAGCATGGACTCGAACTCCCGGATCACGGCCATGTCGTGCCAAATCCGCAGCAGCCGTTCCTTGCCGTACAACTCCAGCTCCCGCTTGAAATCGCCCTTATACTGATTAACCGGGATGTCCTTGATCTTGAGCATCCCCGGCTTCCGCACTTCCTTTGGGTCAACAACGATTGACTTAGGCATCTCTTACTCCTTCTGTATTTTTACGGAGGGGAGGGGGGAAGTTTCCCCCCTGGGGCGCACATGGTTGCGCCCCACCCCTCTCTGCGGGGGTTCCACCCCCGCAACGCCCCCGCCCAACAAACACGCCCGCCAGGGCGTTGACCCGGTAATATGGCGCGGCGTAGCGCACATAATACCCCCTATTAGCACACATACGCGAAGGCTTTAGCCTGAGCAGAGCGCGGGCGGGGGGGCCAGCGAACCTTTGGTTCGCGGCCCCCCGCACCCCCCTTTCGCCTGGGCGCGCACAGCCCTCAATAGCGGCGGGACGGGTCCCACATGCCTTCGCGGCGCTCCCCCCGGATGCTGGGAATGTCCAAGACCGTGCCCGGCTCAATCACATTGGGATTGTTCGGATTGGCCAGCTTTGACTTGTTGGCGTTGTAGAGGAGCTTCCATTTAAAGGGGTCCCCGTACGCCCAGGACTGGGCGGCGATATTCCAGAAGCAGTCCCGCTCCGAGGGCCAACTGCGGACCGTGTACTGAGCCGGGAGTACCCCCGTTCTTCCCTGCGCGGGGGATGGGAGCGCGGGCGCTCCCTGGATAAACGCAAGGGCGTTGATAGAACGGTTGGCCGCCGCGATAGCCTCATCCCATTGTTCGTCTGAACGTTCAGCGATGGCCTGGTCATAGGACGATTGGGCTTCGGCAAATTCGGCGGGATAGCGTGTGGCCGCCCTGATGGACACCGCCCACTTGAGACGGGAATTCGCCGCAAAGATCGCGTCATTGGCCTCTTTGATCTTGAGCTGCAAGGCCACGTATTCATCGGAAAGCTGGGCGTAGCGGAGGGCTTCCGCCGCGTAGTCCGCCGATGCGTCATAGTCGCCGTAGTCGTAACTCTCCTCGGCAAGGGAGGTCAGCCGCAGACTTTCGACATAATACTGGTTGTTCAGGAGGTCCTGAACCGCCTCCTGCGCGTCCCCTCGCGGGGGAATTCCGGCGAGTACGACAAGGGCCAAAACGCGGGGAATATACCGTTTCATAGACTTCCTCCTTCCAGGATCAATTCAGCTTTGCGTACCACGATTTCGCTGTCCGCGGTCTTGTCTTTGGCCGCCTGCAGCGCATCCCCGGCGATGCGCTGCTTTTCCTCGGCGGTCATCGCGGTTCCGGCAAAAAGGTATTCAGCCTGGAAATACAGGTCCGATGCCTGGTCATAGCGCCCGGCAAAGAACAGGCCCTCCGCCTCGGCGTACACATCCTGGGCGGCGGCATATTCAGCTTTGACGGCGATATTGGCCTTCACATCCAGGGCCTCGTCCCGTTCCAGCAGCGCGGCCTCGCGCCGCTCCCGCGCATAGAGCGACCAGGCGGTATCCAGCGCCTGGGTGAGCCGGAGCAGGGCGTCATCGGCGAGGTCTTGAGCCTCGGTCAGGGCCTGCCCATCGTAGGCGATTACGGCGCGCTGCATGACCGCTTCGGCCAGGGCGCAGTTTTCTTCGTCGTACTCCCGGAAGTCATGCTCTTCGATCTCCCACAGTGAATCCCTGCACGCGGCGAGGGTTTTCAGCGCCTGGTACATTTCCAGGGCTGTGATCCCGGACGAGGCGGCGGCATAGTAATCCTTCTTCTGTTCATAGAGGGATTCAGCCTCATTCCCCAGGGCTTCCGCCGCGTCAAACTGGGGCGGGTACTCATCCCCCGCGCCCATTATCAGGGCTTCCTGCCGGGCGGCGCTTATATCGTTCTGGAGCATCCGCATATACTGGGGGAGGGCCGTGTTGAAAGCCCGGTCAAAGCCGTCCGCCGCCATGGTATACAGGGCAGCGGCTTCCTTGACTCCGCCCAGGGTGTCAGCGGGCGGAGTTTCCGCCAATACATACTGAGCTTCAGCGGCTTCGGTTTCTTCGGGGACGTAGATCATGCTGTCAAAATCGAATGCCAGGGTCCGCGCCTCCTCCGCCCGTTTCTTGGCGGCGGCTAATTCATCCAGCGCGGCCCGGTCCGGCGGCCCGTTGGGGTCTTGCGCGGCGGGCGGGCTTGCGGGGGAATCAGGCGCGGGGGCTGCGGGAGATTCAGCGGGGGCAGGGCTGCTCTTACAAGACAGGGCAAGCAGGCACATCCCCAGCCCCAGGATTCCCGCCAGTATACGTTTGTAATTCATGAATAACTCCTATCGGGCGCGTGTATCTTTTCTTCATTATAATATGGGAAACGGGGCCTTGGAAAGATGATCGGCGCGCGCAATTCCAAATTCGCAATTACTTACCAGAAAAAGAAACATCCTCCAGGGGGTATCGGGGGCGCGGGGCTGCGGGTAAAGGGGTAATCCCTACTGGAGGGGCA
>JAITHH010000072.1 GCA_031280065.1 Treponema sp.
AAGTTTCCCGGCGATTGAAGCGCCATGCATAGTAACCCCATATAGAGAGGGTATGGAGGTCAGCAATGACAGAGCGCTTTCCCTCGCCCATATCGGACTATGCCTTCGCCCTCCTCTTCGGCGATCAGCGGCATATCGAAATCCTTACCGCCTTCCTCAAGTCCGTCCTGGACCTGCCCGAAGACGAGTACGGTCACCTAACCATCGTGAATCCCTTCCTCAAGCGTCTGCGCCGCAAAGACAAGCTGGGCATCGTCGACGTAAGGGTCCACACCAAGTCCGGCAGGATAATCCATGTCGAAATCCAGGTGAGCCCCTTCACCTGGATGCGGAACCGGATCGTCTTCTACATCGCAAAACTCTTATGGAGCCAGCTCCGCAGCGGCGGCAGCTATGAAGAGATACACGAGGTGATCAGCATCGTGATATGCGATTACCCGCTCCTGCCCGAGGAGCCGGGCTACCTGAACGAGTACAGCCTGCGGAATGCCGGGAGCGGGAAACCGTTTACAGACCTGATAAAGATAATTACACTTGAATTACCCAAGCTGCCCGAAGCGCCGGATGATCAAAAAGTATGGTCCTGGGCGAAATTTTTCCGGGTAAAGACCCGCGAAGAACTGGAAGCGGCGTCAGCGGCGGCCAAGGGGAACAGGGGGCTGGAGATGGCGGTAGCGGAGTACAAGAAGCTGACGTGGAGCGAGCGCCGGCAGATGATCGCGGAGGAGAGAGAGAAGGCGCGGCGGGACAAAATAGCCATGCTGCACTACGCTCGGCATGAAGGCCGGGAGGAAGGGCTTACCCTGGGCCGGATGGAGGGTGAAGCGAGAGGTATGGAGAAAGGCGAAGCTATCGGTGAAGCCAGAGGCCAGCAGAAATTAGCCGCTTTGCTCAAATCCGGTAAGACCCTCGATGAGGCTTTGGCGATACTGCAAGCCGAGGCTGGAAGCAATAACAGTGGCAGCCAAGGGGAATAAGGGGCTGGAGATGGCAGTAGCGGAATACAAGAAACTGACATGGAGCGAACGCCGGCAGATGATCGCGGAGGAGAAAGAGAAAGCACGGCGGGACAAAATAGCCATGCTGCACTACGCCCGGAACGAAGGCGAGGCTATCGGCGAAGCCAGAGGCCAGAACATAGCGCGGGAGCAGATATTAGGATTCCTGGATCAAGGTATGAGCCTGAAAGAGCTAAAACGCCGCCTGAGCGGAGAAAATTAATCTCCGGCCCGCTATGAACGGGGGAAATTCACTGTGCGCCGGTCTGGCGCAACTTGGGCTGTCCTTTTTCTGATAGCAATTCGGAATTGCTGACGGGGGCCCCCTAGCCCCTCCTCCGGCGGTTTAGTATACTGAACCCGGTATTACTGCCCATTGCCCCAGGCAATGAATAGGGAGAACAGTATGGAAACAACTATCGAGGGAAGCGGCTTCTGCCCCAAACGTCTGCAATATGTGGACGATTATTTGCGGCGGATTGTGGATACAGGCCAAGCGGCGGGTGTGGGAGCCTCGCTTTTCCGGCATGGGGTCCGGGCCTACCGGAAGAGTTTCGGGATGCGGGATATAGCAAAGAAGCTCCCCATGGAAAACGATTCGATTTACCGTATTTATTCGATGAGTAAAACCATTACTATCGCCGCCGCCATGACCCTTTACGAGCGGGGCCTCTTTAAACTCCACGACCCCATCAGCGAATTCCTGACGGGGTTTGAGAACCCTACCGTAGCCAGCCATGATCCCCGTGGAATCTTGAGTATCGTACCAGCGAAAACCCCCCTGACCTTTCACCATCTCTTTACCATGACCTCCGGCATCCCTTATCCAGGGCCGGACAGTCTTACTGCCCGCGTCTTTGCCGAAATCCAATCTAGCATGAAGGTGAATGGCAAGTCCTTGACCACCGCTCAGGCGGTGGAACTTATGGCCCATGTTCCCCTCTGCTTCCATCCCGGTGAATACTGGATGTACGGCTTTTCCCACGATGTGCTGGGCCGGCTTATCGAGGTTATTTCCGGGAAAAGTCTGGGCCGGTATTTGCAAGAAACGATCTTTGAGCCCCTGGGCATGGAGGATACGGCGTTCTTTGTTCCCCCAAACAAGCGCGCCCGCCTGTCCCGGGCCTACGCCTGGTCAGAGATGGGACTGCGGGAGATTCCCGATGATGAACTGAGTTCCGATCCCGGTTCGGCAAGCGCCCCTCCGGACTCTGAAAGCGGCGGCGGCGGTCTGGCCTCCACCCTGGAGGATGTTGAGCGCTACGGCAGAATGCTCTTGGGATCGGGGAAATTCGAAGGAAAGCGGGTCCTCTCGCGGAAGACCATCGATCTTATCCGGCAGAATCATGTGCTCCCCGCCCATATTCAGCGCTTCGGGTTCCCCTCCATGGCCGGTTATGGCTACGGCTTGGGGGTTCGCACCATGCTCGACACCGGCGCGGCGGGGCTGGGCGGCTCTGTAGGGGAGTGGGCATGGGATGGTATGCTGGGAACCTGGTATGCGGTAGATCCGCAGGAGGACATGACGGCGGTGTTCCTGATCCAGCGGAATCCGGGGGCTAACGAGGACCTGCCCAAGCGTTTCGCCCAGACCGTATACGCCGCCATAGACGACTGAGTGCGGTGATGCCGGCGGTACGGCAATGGGTTTGCGCGTTCATTTTGACGGCGGCGGCTCTTGCGCCAGCGTGCGCCCAGGAACAGGAAGCTGATCCGGCGGACCTGGTGGGGGTGAATCTGCGGGAACTCGTATCCCGCTTTGGGCCGCCGGATTCGGTGCTCGCCGTCCGGGGAATTGAGGAATGGCAGGACGATGTGGTGTTTGTATACCGGGATCAGGAATTCTACATCTTCAAGGATCAGATTTGGCAGCTCGGTCTTAAATCCTTTTCCGGCGTCAGTGTTGGGACGCGGCGGGAACGGCTCGCGCAGGTCTTTGGGGAAGCGCTGGAATCACAAAGCGGCTACATCCTTTTCCCCCTGGCTGGGCGTTCCATGCCCTTGACGCTCAGATTCAACACCGATGCGCGGGACCTGGTTTCCGCGATATTCATATACCGATCCGATTTTTAAGCGAGGGGGCTCATGGCTAAACTCTGTCTTTGTTTAACCGGGAAAACGCTGGGCCGCAATCTTGAAATCCTTGAGAAGCACCGCAGCCGTGTGGATATAGCGGAGCTTCGGGTGGATTTCCTTGAACCCGACGAGCGTTTCCTGATCCGGCGTTTCCCTGAGCAGGCGGGCTTACCGGTGATCCTGACTGTCCGCCGCAGTGTGGACGGCGGGCAGTTTACCGGCGGCGAGGGGGCCCGGATCATCCTCCTGTCCAAGGGCCTGGCCTTTGCCGAAACGGATCACCGGCGGAATTTCGCCTATGTAGACCTTGAGGAAGACCTCAATGTCCCCAGCCTTGAGGAGGCGGCGCGGACCTTCGGCACCCGGATCATCCGTTCCTTCCATAATATCCGGGGGATGGAGACGGATATTGCGGGCAAGCTCCAATCCCTGCGCCAGGCGGGAGACGAGATTGCCAAGGTGGCGGTAACGCCGCAAAACATCGCGGATCTCAGACGTATCTGCCTGGCTGCCAAGTCAACGATGCATGTTGACAAGATACTCATCGGCATGGGCCATTTTGGAATCAGCACCCGCGTCCTGGCGGAGCACCTGGGTTCCTGCATCAGTTACGTCTCCCCAGGGGAAGAACCCGATATTCCGGGGGCCGCGCCTGGGCAGTTTAACGTTCAGGAGATGGCGGACCTGTACCGTTTCCGCAATATCACGGCCAAGACGCGGATATTCGGGGTTACGGGTTATCCCCTCAAAGTGACGGCCAGCCCGTTGTTCTTTAACCAGGTCTTTGCCGCGGAAGAGGTGGACGCGGTGTACCTTCCCTTTCCCGCGGATTCCTTGGAAGACTTTCTGGATTTGGCCGGGGAGATCGGCGTTGAGGGGGTATCGGTTACCGTGCCCTACAAGGAGAAGCTCCTGCCCCGCCTGCTCTCCCAGTCCGCTGAGGTGAAGGCGGTAGGCGCCTGCAATACCATTGTGCGGAGCGCGAACGGCTGGCTGGGTTACAACACGGACGCCAAGGGATTCTCCGACTCGCTGCTGGAGTTCATCGGCACATCAGCCCCGGAAGACGGACGGATCATCCCCGCCCGGAATCTGCGGGGGAAGCGTATCACCATCATCGGCGCGGGCGGAGCGGCGCGGGCGGTTGCCGCCGAGGTATACCGGCTCAAGGGAAAGGCGCTGATCCTCAACCGTACCACGGTCAAAGCGCGGGAACTGGCCGGGCGCTACCATTTCGCCTGGGGCTGTATCGACAATCAGGGCATGGAACTCATGTACCGGTTCCCGGACATCATCATCCAAACGACGCCGGTAGGCATGGAGGGCGGCGTTGAGGCGGACCCGGTCCCGGAATACCGGTTTTCCGGCAAGGAGCAGGTGATGGACCTGATTTACAAGCCTGAACGGACGATTTTTCTCCAGCGGGCCGCCGACGCGGGCTGCGCGGTGCTGAATGGCTACGATATGCTGCTGCGGCAGGCCCGCTATCAGTACGGTTACTTCATGGGCAGGGAATTTCCTTTCCCTTGATGCCCCAAATTATTCAATTTTAGGAAAACGCGATGGATCAACAGGAAATGAAGGAACTGACGGGCCGGGGCGCGGTAGACGCCCTGGTCAAAAGCGGCATGAAGCTGGGCCTGGGCACGGGTTCCACCGCCATACACGCGGTGCGGCATGTGGGGGCGCTCCTGGCGCAGGGCGTTTTGCGGGACATCCGGGCGGTGCCCACGAGCTTTCAGACCCAACTGGAATGTGAGCGGCTGGGCATCCCCCTATTCAGCCTGAATTCCCCTGAAATAGGCGGCGCGCTGGATCTGACCATAGACGGCGCGGATGAGGTAGACCCCCGGCACTACTGCGTGAAGGGCGGCGGCGGAGCGCTGCTCCTGGAGAAGATCACCGCGTACGCATCCGCGCTTTTCGCGGTCGTTGCGGATGAGTCCAAGCTGGCGGAAAGTCTGGGGCGGAGTTTTCCCGTGCCCCTGGAAGTGGTTCCTGAAGCCCGCATTACGGCGGCAAAGGCGGCGGAAGCGCTGGGGGCGGAGGTTACGCTGCGCACGGCAATACGGAAGGCGGGCCCGGTCATCACCGAGCATGGGAATCTCATCTTGGACCTGCGCTTCATGGGACCGGCGGATCCCGTTGTCCTGGAAACGGAACTTAACCGTATTCCCGGAGTGGTGGAAAACGGCTTCTTTACCCGCTTTTCCGGGGAAAGGCGGCCTGTGGTGTTCATTGCCCATGCCGACGGTTCTTTGGAGACCAGACGCTGATGGCGATAGACCGGCATATCAACTTTTTTGAACTCCAGAAAGCCTGCGCCGCGCCCGGCTGTCCCTTGTGCCGGATCGCCGCCGCCCGGGCGGATCGTTACATTGACAACATGCTTTTCGAGCACGTCTCAGACCGGAGCTTCCGGGCCCATCACCGGGCCGCCGGGGGCTTCTGCCCCTTCCATGCGCGGAACCTGGAATCCTTTCGGGACGGACTGGCGGTGGCAATTCTGGGCAGGGACATCCTTGAAGACCGGCTTGCGCACTTCAAGCAGCGAAAGCCCTGGAAGCCCGTCCGCCGCTGTCCGGTCTGTGAAGAGCGGGATCGTATCGAAGAGGAATATTTGACCTTCCTCATCGAGGCAGGCGCGGGCTCCGAAAACACCGCCGCGCTTCAGACGTTTTTTACCGCTTCGGACGGGCTCTGCATCCCCCATTACGGGAAACTTTTGGAATACGCCGCGCCCAGGCCCTGGCATAAACCGGTCCGTATTCCCCGCTGGCTTACTGACTTCCATGAAGCGCGGTTTGAAAAGCTGCTGGAGCGGACAGGACGGTTTATTGAGTTATCCGCCTATGGCAGGCAGGATGAATTCGCCGCGCTTTCGGAGCGGGATCAGACGGTATGGAAGGAATTAGCCCTTACGATACGGGGGGATGCCGAACCAGCGGCTCGCGCCGCCATTATATAAAAAGCGATGAACCATAAGCCGGGTTCTGTACCGGCGGCGGACAAAACCGCCGCCGGGCCGCCATCTATCTGCTGTGATCCTTACGGAAAACATTGATGCAGTCTACCCGCTGCGTTGAACGGACCGTTCTTCCAAGGCGTAACCTTGACCGCCGCTGCTTGACTTTGCT
>JAITHH010000085.1 GCA_031280065.1 Treponema sp.
GGCCGTTCCCCCAGGTTCCTCCGGGCCGCCTCCCGTGCCAGGGCAAAGGCTTCGGGGAGCAGGGCGTCCAGGCTCTCCCCATTGGCGTAACGTTCCCGGAATTGGGCGGTGATCGCGGGGAATTCTTCAGAGGGCAGGGCCGCGGCCCAGGCTTCTTTCTCATTGACCGCACGCACGATAGGTAAGAGAGCCTTCAGGTCCCGCTCATGCTGGGAGCCGAACAGCGCTTTAATGAATTTTTCAAGCATAGGCCTACTGTACCGCTTAGAAGCGGGGTTGGCAAGGGCGGTGTCAAGGGGAACGGCGGAGAATCTCTGTTTTTTTATCCGCCTTAAATTTTTAACCATGATCCAGAGATTTCGCGGATTAAGAAAGTCCGCTGTCTAACCTCAGAAACAAATAGGACACCCGGCCTCGCGGCAGAATGGAAAAACGAAGACCATGTTACGGAGGCAAGCCATGAAAGGCTCAGCCGGGTGTCCTACAGGGATTGCAGCTCCGGTACCCCATATGAGAGAACTGGCAAGAGGAGAGACAAAAGCATTATCGGAAAAGGCAAAGTTCCGCCTGAAGGTGTTCGAGTGGTACCGGAACACCCCGCCGCAGTTTTCGCTTGCGGGGCGCCGCTGGCCTGCCGGCACTTCGGCATACGCCGCTCATATTTCTGTCGGCAGAAAAAGCGCTATGACCCGAAGCGGCTGTCCTCACTGGAAAATAAGCCGTCCGCCCCGAAGCGGAAGCGGGAGCCTGGATATTCGCAGGAACTGGTCCGGGCCGTGAGGGCGGTACGGGAAGCGGCTCCCTCCTATTCGGCGAAAAAGATACGGCCCATTTTGTTGCGGGAGCGGGCATCCGTGCCCTCCGCTGCCACGCCGGGAAGGCTCATAGCGTGCGGGAGAACCTGTTCTTCCGTCCCGGCACCAAACGGCATAAAAAGCGCTCGAAAGCCGCCGAAACAGCCCATGAACGTAAGAGAAAGCCTTATAATCTCAAAGCGGCCGGAGCGCGGCAGATTATTGAGTTTGACATGAAGCATGGGTATCTGTTAGACGGAAAACACTATGCCTTTTGCGCCGCTGACCCCTGCCCCAAAGAGGAGGCGGTACATACCGCCTCCTCCCCTTCAGGCCGGAATGCCAAAGCCGCTCTGGAAAAGGCGGCTGCCCGCTTCGGAAAAGACATTACCAACGGCAACGGCAACGGGAACATGAAGAACGCGCAGGCGTACCCTGCCTCCCAGAGGATTACCCCAGACTGGACACGCCCCCAATCCCCCAAGGAAAAGCCCTTCGCTGAGCGGCTCACCGGCACCCTTCAAAGAGAATGCCTTGACTGTCATTACGGGCCGGTGAACGCCGGCGAATTGCGGGAGGCTGTGGATTCCTGGCTGGATAAATACCATTTCTGCCGCCCCCGCGAATCCCTGAACTTCTTGACCCCGGCAGAGTTTTCCGCCGCTCCGGGCTTATCCATTCCCAGAGTTGGAGTATCCTAGAGGTACTGAGTACGGACAGAAGAGCTTGAACCCAAAACCCCTTGGGGGATATACTCACCGCAGGGGGGATATATGGAAAAAACGATTTTTACCGGCGTACGGGAGCAGTGGCTGCCCCTCTACAACGAACTCAAGGGGATGACCGAAAAGGCCCTGGGCGGCTTTGAAGTACGGGGGACCGAGGCGGCGATGCTTTGGAGGCACGATACCTGTTTTGCCGAAATAGGCGCCCGCAAGGACTGTATGATCATCGCCTTTGCGTCCGGGGCCGTGCACGACGAGTGGGAACCAGTGAAGGTATTACAAACCTCAAAAAACCGGTTCGTCCATTACTTCGAGGCAGCCGGCCCGGAGAACTTCCCCGCCTTGGTGGAGCGGATTCAGGCGGCCTATACGCTGACCAAATCAGCGAAACCCCCCAAGCGGGAGGCCCCGAATGCGGAATACCGCACCATTGATGAATATATCGCCCTGTTCGAGCCTTCCATGCAGGAGAAGATGCAGCAAATCAGGCGGACCATCCGGGAGGCCGCGCCTGAGGCGGTAGAAAAGATCAGTTGGTCCATGCCCACGTTTTACCAGGGCGGCAACCTGATTCATTTTGCCGCGGCCAAAACCCACCTGGGCGTCTATCCCGGCTCAGAAGTAATGGAAGCCTTTCGGGATAAGCTGACTCCCTACGCAACGGCCAAGGGCTCCATCCACCTTCCCTGGGACAAGCCCCTGCCCCATGAACTCATCGCCGAAATTACCCGTTTTCAAACAGCCCGCTGCCGGACAGGAGCTCAAAAATAAAAAACCTCCCGGGAAAAGGAGGTGAGGAAACCCGGGAGGCAAACTGAAATACGGTTGATGTACAACACGGAAGCACAACTCAATTTAGAGGGATGCAACACGATGATAGGCTTATCTAAATAACCATATCCCAGATACTATTAAAGGTATCGGTTTTGGGGGGAAAAATCAAGCGTTCATGGAGAAAAATATTACTATTTTTGTAATATATTTTCACTAACCAAATAGCCGGGCGCGAGGGGGCCCGTGGCCTCCCTGATCTCTTTATGATACAATCGTTCTATATGGAAAGAACGTTAGTATTACTCAAACCCGGCGTATTAGCGCGCCGGATCGTTGGAACCGTGCTGGAACGCTTCGAGCGGAAGGGCCTGAAGATACTCGCCCTCAAACTGCTGCGCATGGATAGAACCCTGGCCGAAGCGCATTACGCCGAACACCGGGGCAAGGATTTCTATGAAAAACTCGTGGACTATACCCTCTCCGCGCCGGTGATCGCCCTGATCCTGGAAGGCGAAGGGGCCATTGGCCGGGTACGCCGTCTGGCGGGCCCCACTGATGTTGGCGAGTCCGCGCCGGGGACCATCCGCGGGGATTTCGCGGGCTCTACCCGGCTCAACATCGTCCACGCCTCGGATTCCCCGGACAGCGCCCGGCGGGAAATCGCCCTTTTCTTCAAAGACGAAGAAATTCACGAATGGGAGGATGCCAATGGCCGCTGGTTTTAGCGCCTCTGATGCGGGAACCGGGCCCCTGCCCCGGTGGAACCTCAAGTCCATCTACCCCTCCTTTGACGCCCCGGAATACCGGGAAGACCTGCGGCTCCTCCAGGAGCGGATTGAGGCCCTGCTGGAATTGCTGGAGCCCCCGCTGCCTGGGGACCCCCTAGCGGCGGAAGCGGTCCTTCTGTCCCTGATCCGGGCCCTGGACGATACCGGGGACATGGCAGAGAACCTGTCGGCCTATGCCGAGGCCGTGTACACCACGGATACCCGGAACAGCCGGGCCCTCGGGGAGATCAACGCTGTCGAGGCTGCGGCTCTGCCCCGGAAAAAGGCGGAGGCGATCTTCCGCAGCCGCCTGGCCGCAGGGCGGGAACTGGTTGAGGGGCTCCTGGACGCATCCGAAGCCTTGAGGCCCTTCCGGTTTTTCCTCCGGGAATCCCTGGCAAAGGCCGCCTTCCAACTGAGCCCGGAGATGGAAGACCTGGCCAACGACCTGGCCCGCTCAGGCGGGGACGCCTGGGGCCGGCTCCACGAGGCCCTTTCCTCTACCCTCAGCGTCCTCTGGGACCCCGCAGCCGGGGAGCGGAAAACGGTGATCGCCCTGCGGGATTTGGCCCATAACGCTGACCGGTCCATCCGGGAGCGGGCCTACCGGGCGGAGCTTGAGGCGTGGAAGTCCGCGGAAATTCCCCTGGCCGCCGCGCTGAACGGCGTGAAGGGAACCTCCATCACCCTGGACGCCCGCCGGGGCTGGGGCCGCGCTGACAGCGGCGGGGCAAGCGCCAGGGCCCTGCGGAAATCGGCCTTCCAGTCCCGCATGGGAGAAAAGACCCTCCAGGCCCTGGTCCGGGCCATGGAAAGTTCCCTGCCCCTGTTCAGGCGCTACCTCAAGGTCAAGGCTTCCCTCCTGGGCCTGGAAACCTGCGCCTTCTACGACCTCTTCGCGCCCCTGGGCGCGCCCAAGGGCGGCGCAAACGGCATTGTCGAAAACGGCATTGCCGCAAGCGGCATTGGGAAAACCTGGACCTGGGAGGAGAGCGCCCAGTACATCCCCCGGCGTTTTGAGGCCTTCGATCCGGGGATGGGAACCTTTGCCCGCCACGCCTTCGCCTTCTCCTGGATAGACGCGGAGGGCCGGGAGGGCAAGGTGGGGGGCGCGTACTGCACCGGCTTCCCCCTCAAGGGCGAATCGCGGATCCTCTGCAACTTTGAGGGCTCCTTTGATTCGGTGTCCACCGTTGCCCACGAGCTGGGCCACGCCTGGCACCACGAACTCCTGAAGGACCTGCCCCGGAGCCGGGTCCGCTACCCCATGACCCTGGCGGAAACCGCCAGCATCTTCGCGGAGACCATCGTGCTGGAAGGGGCCCTGGCGGACGAAGGCTCTGACCCGGGGCGGCTGGGACTCATCGAGGGGAACCTCAAGGATAGCTGCCAGGTAATCGTTGACATCCTGTCCCGTTTTTACTTTGAGCGGGAGGTCTTTGACCGCCGGGCCGGGGCGGAACTCTCCCCGGAGGACTTTTGCGCCATCATGCTGGAGGCCCAGCAGAAAACCTACGGCGAGGGGCTTGATCCGGCCCTGCTCCACCCCTTTATGTGGGCAGTCAAAAGCCACTACTACAGCCCCGGCTTGGCCTTCTACAACTACCCCTACGCCTTCGGCCTCCTCTTTTCCCTGGGGCTTTACGCCCGGTACGAGCGGGAGGGGCCGGCCTTCGCGTCTGCCTACCGGAGCCTCCTCACCCTGACCGGGGAGGCTTCCGTTGAGGAGGCGGCCCGGTCCGCGGGCTTTGATCTGGAGGGGGATGATTTCTGGCAAGACGGCGTCGCGGTCATTGCCAAGCGGACCGGGGAGTTTGAGCGCCTGGCCCGGAGTGCGCCATGAGCGGCGCCTCTGGCGGCGCCATAGGCGAGCGGATAGCCGTGCTGGGAGCCGGCGCTTGGGGGACTGCGGCTGCCAAGGTTATCGCCGATAAGGGGCACACTGTGGCGCTCTGGAGCCATGATCCCGAAGCTGCGGCGGAGATCAACCGGGAGCGCCGGAATTCCCGCTATCTGCCGGGGGTGGAACTGCCGCCGGGCATCCGGGCCCTGGAGGATATTACCGAAGCCGCGGAGGGCCGGGACTACCTCATCCTGGCGGTTCCTTCCCTCTACCTCCTCGACACGGTCAAGCGGATTCTCCCGGTTTCCGTGATCCGGGAGGGCGAAGCCTGTATTGCCGTGCTCACCAAGGGCTTTCTCCCCGGCGCTCAGGGGCCCCGGCTGATCCTGGAAACCCTGGAAGACTACCTGCCGGGATTCTACCGCCAGTCCCTGGTCTACATAGCCGGGCCCAGCCATGCGGAGGAGGTTTCCAGGGGCCGGATCACGGGCCTTATCGCGGCCAGCGAGAGCGCGAAGAACTCCTTCCGGTTCCGGGACCTCCTGCGGAGCAAGCGGCTGCTGGTCTTTTCGTCCTTCGATGTCCGGGGAGTGCAGGTTGCGGCGGCGGCGAAGAACGTCATCGCCATTGCCTTTGGGATGCTGGACGCCTTGAAGACCGCGTCCGGCGGCGAGGAGGGCATGTTTGGGGACGGCACCGAATCCCTGCTCCTGGCCGCGGGGCTTAACGAGATTCAAGCCCTGGGCATGGCCATGGGCGCGACCCACCCGGAGACCTTTACCTCTATTTCCGGGGTGGGGGACCTGGACGTAACCTGCCGTTCCGTGTACGGCAGGAACCGCCGTTTCGGCAGGGAGATCATCGAGAAGGACATTCTGGCCCCCTTCGGCGGGCTGGAGGACCTGCTTTCCCGGATTGGGGAAATCGGCTACCTCCCCGAAGGGGCCGCCGCCGCGAAGTACGTCAAGCTGCTTGCGGAGAAGCACCGGCTCAAGACGCCCATCTCCACAGGGGTTTACCAGATACTCAACCGCGAGACCGGGCCGCTGAACTTCCTGGACAACTGGCTGGACTCCCGGTGATAGCGCCTTTTAATGGTCTGCTCGCGGCTCAGTAGTTGCGGGCATCCAGGGAAGCGTCGAT
>JAITHH010000099.1 GCA_031280065.1 Treponema sp.
CAGTTCCGCGAGATACGCGCCCGGCAGGACATTCTGGAAATATCCGCGCAGGAAATGGAAAAGGTTTTTGACGGCAGCCTGCTTAACGCGGAAATCATTGTCGGCAAAGGAGACGCTATTACCGTACAAACCTACGAGCGGATGCGGTAGCCTGACGCGCAGTTGCGGGGTATGCCGCTTGCCCCGCTTCATCGTACCGGTTACCTTATCTGACCGCCTCCAGTGTCCCGATTACCCGCCGGTTCTGCTCCTCCGTGCCGATAGTAACGCGCAGCCAGGCGGGCATACCAAACTCCGCGCCGTTGCGGACCAGGATTCCCCGTTTGAGAAACTCCAGCTCAAACAGCGCGGCGTCCCGGCCCGTGTCGAACATGATGAAATTCCCCGCCGTGGGAAGGTAACGGAGGCCGAGCCGGTCAAGTTCCGCGTAGTAGAAATCACGCCCCCGCTGGTTTTCAGTCAATACATGCCGGTAAAACACATCGTCCTCCAGCGCGGCAAGGGCGGCGGCCTGGGCAAGGGCGTTCACGTTCACCGGGGAGCGGACGCGGGAGAGCGTCCCGATAAGGCCCGCATCGCCAATCGCATAACCGAGCCGCAGAGATGCAAGACCGTAGACCTTTGAAAAGGTGCGGAGGCTCAAGAGGTTCCGGTAACGGTGAATCAGCGCGAGGGCGTCCGGCGCGTCAGGCGGGGCAAAGTCGATATACACCTCGTCGAGGACGACCAGTATCTCAGGCGGAACCCGTTCAAGAAACGCCTCCAACTCAGCGGCGTTTATGTAGGTCCCTGTAGGGTTGTTCGGGTTACAGAGCCAGATAAGGCGCGTCCTGCCGCATATCCGCTCCAGCGTCCGCTCCAAATCAAGCCGGTGATCCTTCAAGGGGACAAACACCGGCGCCGCGTTCTCCGCCTGGGAAACGATGCCATACCAGCCGAAGGACGGCTGGGGGATCAGCGCCTCGGTCCCGTCCTCCAGCGCCGCCAGCGCCGCGATGCTGATAAGCTCGAAAGAGCCGTTTCCAAAGAGCAGCTCACCGGGCGATACATCGAGCTTCCGCGCAAGCGCCTCCCGCAGCTTCGAGACCCCTGTGTCCGGGTAGTAGGACAGCTCCCCATAGGCCCGTTCCAGCGCCTCGATCACCCGCGGCGAAGTGCCATGGAGATTCTCGTTGCCGGCGAGCTTCAGTATGTCCTTGAGGCCGAATTCCCGCTTTGCCGACTCCAGCGAACGGGCCGGCTTAAAAGGCTGTATCCCGTCCAGCGCGTTTTTATAGGCCGCCGGAACCGCGCTTTCCTCTGCCCTGGCGCTTGCCCCAAGCAGGGCTTGGCGCAGTTCCTCTGCGTTCCAGTCCTCCAGCAGGCCCGGATAGCGGGGCGTTGATTCCCGAAGCCGCCGCTCAAGCACGGTGAATTTCCGTTCAAAATCAGGCTCAAGGCCCAATTCCCGCAGTGTCAGCGGAATTTTCAGCTTTTTGAAGACCCCGATCCGGTGGGCAATCTCCGCCGCGCCGCGCCGCTCAAGCAGCGCCTGTGCCACAAGGCCGAAGGCCACCTTCTCGCCGTGGAGAAGTCCCCGCGTTTCCGGCAGGGCGGAACAGGCGTTGTAAAAGGGATGGGCGATACCCTGGGTGTCGGCGATGGTACGCACCGCCCCGCAGAGCCCTGCCACGGCAAATATGCAGTCCGCGATCTCCCGTACATCCTCCTCGCGGTATTCGCCCCGTTCCAGCGCATCCGCGACCCGCGCCCCCCGGTCTTCCAGTATCTCACGGGCGAATTTCCCGTAGCTCACCGTCAGCCGGAGGTAGAAATCATTACTGGTCAGGAGGTTGGGGTAGGCCTCGTACCACTTGGCGAGGGTATCGGCGATTCCAGAGCGGATGAAACGCGCCGGTGCGCGGGCAATAAGGCCGAGGTCGGCGATGACCATGCGGGGGGAGCGGGCGTTGAAGAGCGGCCCTTCCATAACCCCCTGCGCGTCATACATCACGGAGACTGCCGCCCAGCACGCGCAGGTCGCGGCAATCGTGGGCATCGTGATTACCGGCAGGGCGGCGTAGGTCCCCGCAGCCTTTGCCGTGTCCAAAATCCGTCCGCCTCCCAGCCCCGCCACGGCCCCGGCTCCGTAGTTCCGGGCGAGTTCCGCGATGCGCTTGGCCTCCGCGTGGGTGGGATAGCCGCCGTATTCTTCTATTATATAGGCGATACCGGCGCGGTCCAGAGCGGGCAAGAGGCTCTCCTTGGCAAGGGAGAGGGCCGTCCTCCCCGCGACAAGCAGGAGCCGGTCCGTGAGCAGGGGGGCGATCAGCTCCCCGGCGCGGCTTAAGGCGCCGTCTTCGCTGCAGTATGTTGCCGGCGCAAGATAGTGAATCATAGTACCTCCGATGCGATATAGCGTTCCCCCGAATCGGGGAATATCATCACGATGTTCTTTCCCTGCGCTTCGCCGCGTCCGGCAAGTTCCAGACCGGCGGCCAGCGCCGCGCCCGAAGAAGGACCGGCGAGCAGTCCTTCACTCTGGGCAAGCGTCCGGGCCGTTTCAAAGGCCGCCTCGTCGCTTATCCGCAGCACCTCGTCGTAGATGTGGACGTTGAGTACCGCCGGGGCAAAGCCCGCCCCTATCCCCTGGATGCGGTGATGCCCGCTTTTTCCCTGGGAGAGGAAGGGGGAAGCGGCGGGTTCCACAGCGATGACGCGAATCGCGGGGTTTACCGACTTGAGGAAAGCGCCCGCCCCGCTGATGGTGCCGCCGGTGCCCACTCCCGCGATGAGGTAATCGGCCTTGCCCCCGGTCTGCCGCCAGATTTCCGGCCCCGTTTCGGCGAAGTGCGCCTGGGGGTTTGCCGGATTTGCAAACTGGCCGGGGATAAAGCTGTCGGGCAGGGCCGCGGCAAGCTCTTCCGCCTTGGCAATCGCCCCCCGTATCCCCTGGGCCCCATCGGTGAGCGCAACCTCGGCGCGGTAGGTGCGGAGCACGTCCAGGTGGGCCTTGGAAGCGGTGTCCGGCATAACGATGATCACCCGGTAGCCCTTGAAGGCGGCCACCGCCGCAAGGCCGATCCCGGTGTTGCCGCTGGTCGGCTCGATGATCACGGTCCCGGGCCCGATAAGGCCCTTTGCTTCGGCGTCCTCGATCATGGCCCGGGCCGTGCGGTCTTTCACGCTCCCGCCGGGGTTAAAGAATTCCAGCTTTGCTAAGAGCCGCGCCCTGGAGGAAAACCGCTTTTCAACGCGGCCAAGCTCCATCAAAGGCGTATTGCCGATCAGCGCGGCAAGGTCCTGTTTAATTTCAGCCATTTAATAACTCCAGGTAATGATTTTCCGGCGGAGCGCCGCGATAAGGGCATTCAACGCGGTGATCACCAGGGCGATAAAAAAGATACCCGCTATCGCCTGCGTGTAATTCGCGTAGTCCAGGGAGCGGCGCACATAGAAACCCATCCCCCGGTCAGCCCCGATCATCTCGGCCACGGTGAGGGTCATCACCGAAATCGAAAGAACCGTGGTCATGTCGTTCAGAATATGGGGCAGGGACCAGGGGAGGATGATATTGAATATCATCGCCGGAGTGCGCACGTTGAGTATGCGGGCCGTGTTGATGATGCGGGCGTCTATCGTCCCTACCCGCTGTATCATGTTCATGAAGAGCATCCAGAAGGTTCCGCAGAAGATCACGAACACCGATGCGCTGGTAAAGGTTGGCATCATCACCACGAGGTAGGGGCTGTAGATAAGCGCCGGTACGGTGCTTATCGCCTTGGCAATGGGAAACACCGCGTTCCGCAGCCTTGGAATCCAGCCCACGGCGGTTCCCAGGATTATCCCGGCGGCAATCGACGCGATAAACCCGCTGAGGAGGAGGAATATCGAGCGCCCAAAGCCTGATGCGATCATCCGGTAGTCGCTGATGAACACGTTAAACACATTCTCCGGCGCGGGGACAAACACATACGGCAGGATGTCCCGCTTCGTAACGGCCAAATCCCAGACGAGGAGGAAGCCGAACACGATGCCGGCCACATCAAGGGCCGCCCGGCGGCCCTTCTCCCGCCCGATTTTGAACTGGAAGTAAACCCAGGCGATAAAGGACGCGCCGATAAAGGCCCACGGCTCCGCTGTCTTAACCCGCGCACTCATGCCCGAAGGCAGGGCCAGGGCGCATACCGGAATCAGGGCGAAAAACAGCGTGGGCAGGTTGAAGATGCGTCCCCCCAGCCCCAGCGGTTTTGTCCCCTCGCCATTCCCCGCTCTTGGATCATTCATAGCACAACCTCCTCTCCGCCGATGTGGTCCGTTACGTCTTGGTAGAATTTCGATACCAGGGCCGCCCGGAGCCGGCGGTATTCATCGCTGTCCGTGATCTGTCCCCCCTTGCTCCGGGGACGGCCCAGGCACACGGGAATCGTCTCGGCCAGCGTCCCCGGCTTCATGAAGATGATCTCGTCAGCCAGCAGGAGCGCCTCGTCGATGTCGTGGGTTACGAACACCACGGTCTTCTTCCGCTGGTCATTCCCCCAGAGTTCCAGCAGCAATTCCTGGAGGACCACCCGCGTCTTGGCGTCGATGGCCCCAAAAGGCTCATCCATGAGGAGTATCGCGGGGTTCACGGCCAGGGCGCGGGCAATAGCGACCCGCTGCTGCATACCGCCGGAAAGTTCACCGGGCAGTTTATCGCCCACGGCCTCCAGCCCGACCCGCCGCAGAAACCCGGCGGCGCGTTCCTCATACTCCGGGCCCCGGAGGTTCTTCAGCGCATGTTTCATCCCGAATATCACGTTCTGTTTGGCCGTCATCCAGGGGAAGAGGGTGTACTGCTGAAACACCACTGCCCGCTCCGTCCCCGTCCCCTTGACCGGCTCGCCGTCAATGAGCGCCTGTCCCGAATGGGGCGCGATGAGCCCCTCCAGTACGCCGAGCAAGGTACTCTTGCCGCAGCCGGAGGGACCGATCACACAGACAAAGGCGCCGTCTTCAATGACCGCGTTCACCTGGTCAAGCGCCCTAAATTCGCGCTCTCCCTTGCGAAAAACAACGCTCAGGTCTTTAATTTCTATTCTGCTCATAGCCGTCCGCCGGTTAGAGCCCGAAAATCGGGATTTTTGCGGTCAATAGACCGCAAAAATCCACAGATTGAACAGGCTCTTAGATGTCCCGGTCGTTCTCCTCGTAATAGGCGGCAAGCTGTTCAAAGAGCTGCTCGCCCGGATACCGCGCTATCACCGCGTCCAGCGCCTCGCGGTACACGCTCGTGTCCACCACCTCCCGAATCGCGACCCCCTCTGGCTTGATGTAGTTTGTGGCGATAAGCGTATCCCACACGTTGATCACCCTCCGCAGGTCCGGATCGGGGTTGTAGGAGCGCTCGCCGTTCAAGTTCGAGTCGAATATCGTCTCAATGATGAATTCCTCGCTCTGTGAGGTGAGTTCGGCAAACTTCTTGACAATCGCCCCCCGCTGGGCGGGATCGCTAAAGTCCCGGTAGGCCCGCAGGTACGCCGTGAGGAAGCGCACAAAGAGGTCCCTCTTGGCCTCAAGCGAGGGGGTGTAGGCGTTAAGGCGGCAGCAGAGGTAGTTGGGCGACATCCGGTTCATGGGGAAGAGGACCGCCAGGCCCAGGTCAAGCGCGCTCTTTCGGAAGGGGCCGCCGCCGATAAAACCGATGTCAATCTGTCCTTTGCGGACCGCCTCGATGATGTTCGGGTAATTGTCGATTTCCTGAAAGCTCACGTCCTGCTCCAGATCAAGTCCCGCCTGTCCCAGGGCATAGCGGGAAACCATCTCCGAGGTGGAAAGCCGCACAGTACCCAGCCGCGCCCCCTTCCAGCCATCCAGGTTCGCGTACTTTTCCGCGTTCTCTGGCCGGGTGATCACGTAGTTGCCCCCGGAAAGCGTCCCCCCGATGATCTTGATGGGCGCCTTCTGGGATGCGTAGACCAGGGGCGGAATCAGCTCCTGGAGGTACAGGTCCCCCTTTCCGGTACTCAGCGCCTCGGTCCTCCCGTCCCGCAGGAAGATAAAGTTCGTATCGAGCCCCTCCTCGGCAAAATAGCCTCGCTCGCGGGCGATGAAAGCCAGCGGATTAGAGGTAAGGTTCGGGTCCGCGATAATGTTGAAGGGCTCCAGCTTGACCGCTTGCGCCGCGGGAGCCTCCTTTTTGGCGCAGGAATACAGTGCCAGCGCCGCGAAAACCAGCGCAATCACGCCGGTTACGTTGTTTTTCATACATAACTCCTTACAAAAGTTGGAATAGCGGCGTGTCCAGCGCCGCCGGTGAAAAAAGGATAGTTACCCGCCCTGCAACAATAGTCGGTAGCAGACCGGGGTATGGGACCGAGGTCATGTAAACGAGCCAAGCGCGTCATTATTTTCCGGCCCCGTCTCTGGGGGCGGCCTCCTTTGTACCGTATCTTATAGTAGAAAACCTATAAGAATACTAGGTTAATATCATAATAGCGGGCCGGGAATTTTTTGTCAAGCAGTTGTACCATTGAAATTACCCGGTCAATCTTATAATACTGTAAGTATGGATGCGGGCGAGGTTATCTACATTGCGAGCCGGCTGACGCTGGGAGCAGCGGCTGCTTTTTTTGCTGTGATGGTGTGGTCGAAAGTGCGGGACCTGCCCTGGATGCTTATGGTAATGGGCGTCGTTGCCGTATACCTGGAGACGGTGTACTCGATTTTGGAGCTGTTCGGCATATTCGGCCAGGCAGCAGTCATCGGTTCGGTGCCGGTGGCCTCTATCCTGCTCCACAATCTGCCGGTCGGCTTGTTTCTTGCCGCTTTTGTGATAATGGCCGCGCAAAAATACCGGGGCCAATAGAAATTCAACTTGATTGAATCGAGGAGGAAAACATGAAATCACTTGTTCTTGGCGTGGTGATTATTCTTGCTGCCCTGGGCGCGGTTCTCCCCGCCGGGCTGGGATGGTGGGGCGACGTGCTGATCTTTCTGCGCGGGGCCCTGCCGGTGTTCGCCGCGTTTATTGGGCTCATCGCACTCTGTATCGGCATCGCGGACATCAAAGACCGCATTGATGCCCGGAAAGAAGAAAAACAAGCGCCGGAGCAGAGTCCGGCTCAAGCCGGAAATGGATAAAAACCGCAGGCACATTCCAGGGGGCTCCCTGACAGCGCCCCCTGGAAACCGCGCTTACAGTGAAGGTCCGCGCCGCTTTTCCGCCGCCGCTTCTTTTTCGTTAATATCCTTAACCTTTTCT
>JAITHH010000107.1 GCA_031280065.1 Treponema sp.
GCATGGAATATACGGTGATAGGCGATCCGGTAAATCTGGCCAGCCGGACCGAGGCCCTGAACAAGCCCCTGGGCACGGATATTCTGATCACCGAGGACACCTGGAACTTTGTGGGGGATGATTTTATTACCGAAGAAATGCCCCCGGTGCGGGTCAAGGGCAAGGAAAAGCCGGTGCGGATGTTCGCCGTGGTGAACCTAAAGGGCGCTTCCGGCCCCCAGAGTCTTGCGGAAGTGCGCGCCATGCTGGGGATTGCCCCCCCGGACCTGGGCGCGGTTGACGTAAACTCCGAAGAAAAGAAATACAAGATTGGAGAGTAGGGCATGAGCAGCGCGGGGCCGGGACTCGGAGCCGGAACAAAGGACAGCGCCCTCCAAAACCGGGGTTCGGGCCGGTTTTCCTTTTCGGCGCGGGACGGCTTTACCAGCGTCCTCTGCCTGACCGGGACGGCCCTCTGCCTCTGGCTCTTCTGGGCGGAACTGAACCAGACCTTTATCCGGCAGAACGCGGACCCCATCGGAACCATCAGTTGGAAATACAAGGCGGCCCAGCGCCGTTTTGGAGACCGGGTGCTTTGGCACCGGATCAGCCGGGACAGCCCGGTGTACTCCGGGGACTTTATCCGCACCGAGGCTCTTTCCGAGGCGACCATTATCCTCTCGGACAGCACCAAAATAAGCCTGGAAGAAAACAGCCTGATTGAAATCTCCCTCAAAGACAATATATTGCGGATCAGCGGCGCGTCAGGAACCCTGGGGGTGACGGCCGGAAGCGGTGAATTGCTCCTGGAAACCGGGGACAAAACCATACGGGCCGCTTCCGGTTCGGTGCTGACCCTCTCCGCCGGGGATGGGGGAAGGAATCTCTGGGTCAGCGAAGGGACGGTCAGCGTGGACGATCCCGGCGGCCCGATCCTGGCCGAATCCGGGGACGTGGTTCTCCTGGACCCGGCCCCGCCGGAAGACGCGCCGGTCCTGCCCGATGCGTCCGGCCCGCCTGATGTCTCTGGCGCGCCCGCCGGGCAGCCTCCCCGGACCGCCGTCTTTTCCCCGCCCCCTGACGCGGTGTTCTTTACCCCCGGCGAAACCGCGGCGGTGAACTTCCGCTTTAATCCCCTGGATTACCGGGATGAAGTAACCCGGCTGGAGATTTCCCCTTCCCGGCGTTTTTCCCGTTCCGTGATTCGCCGGGATCTGACCGGCCCGGAAGCCACGGTGGAACTGGAAAGCGGCGTCTGGTGGTGGCGGGCCTGGCCCCAATCCCCCGGGCCGGAAGGCGGCGGGGAGGAAACCGGGCCCCATCCGCAGGCTGTTTCGGGCAGGCTTACCGTGCGCCGTACCCCGGCCCCGGTTCCGGTCTTTCCTTCCCGCCAGGCGGAACTGAACAGCAGCCAGGTCCGCTTCCGCTGGACCCTTCCCAAAGGCATGGAAGCGGAGGGCTATGTGCTGGAAATGGCGGACAATCCTGACTTTGCCAATCCGGAGCCGTTCCTGGAAACGGCGGACAGTTCCCTTTCGGTCCCCCTGGAAAATGGCCGCTGGTACTGGCGGGTCCGGGCCCGCTATACCGGCCCTTCGGGGTTTTTCGACGGCCCTAATTCGGAGACCCTTTCCTTTACCATAAGACAGAAAATCCTTCCCCCGGCGCCGGCGGCCCCCCGTGACGGCTCAGGGCTGGCCCTGAACAAACGGGTCTACTTTTCCTGGCAGGACCAGGGCCGGGGCCCCTGGACCATCACCGTTTCCGCCTCGCCGGACTTGGGAAGCCCCCTGATCACGGTCAATACCCTCAGCGCTTATTACAGTGAAGTTCTGAATCCAGGCCGCTACTACTGGCAGGTTACCGGAAGCGGCGGCGTTTCCCCGGTCTGGTCCTTTACCGTTGCGGAGCGGCCCGCCGCGCCGCCGGTTGTGTCCGCGCCGCAGGTTACTGCCCCGCCGCCCGCTGCGTCCGCGCCGCCAGAACCGCCCCCGCCGGTTGAGTCCGCGCCGCCGGAAATCCCGCCGCCTGTTGAATCCGCCCCGCCGGAAACCCCGCCGCCTGCCGCATCCGCGCCGCCAGAACCGCCGCCGCCCGCACCCTCCCTGCGCAGCCTTTCCCCAGCGGACAAAACCGTTTTCGGAGCGGCGCAATTACGGGGCATTGACGCCATCAGCTTTGCCTGGGACCCGGTTCCGGGAGCCGCGCTCTACCGCTTTACCATCGTTGGGCCTGACGGCAGGGAAGTCCTTTCCCAAACCACCGGAAACCCATCCTTTAGGCTCGTTGATCTCAGCATTCTCAGCCGGGGAACCTTTACCTGGCGGGTAGAAGACCTGGATTCCGGCGTGTCCGCCGAAAGCCGCTTTACCATCGAACTCCCTGAATTGCGAAGCGAACCGCTGAATAATCCCGGGGTCCTCTATGGCCGCTAAACCGCCGTCCCGGCGGGTGGAGCGGCCGTTCCGCCGGGTATGGTGGCTCTTTGTGTTGTTACCGCTGTGCCCGCCGCTGTTTGCCGATCAGGAAAGCGGCTATTACCGGGTATCCACCCCCGACGGCATTCAGTTTATCCAGCGCCTTTCCTGGCCGGAAAACGAAAACGCCTCCCAGTACGAATTGGAGGTAGAACGCCGGGAAGCACCGGACGCCGCAGCCGGACTTCAAGAATATGTCGAGGCTTACCGGATCATCACCACAGAAGCCTGGGCGGAATTTTCCCTGCCCCCCGGCGATTACCGTTACCGGGTCATTTTCTACAATCTGCTGCGGCAGCCTGAATATGCCGCCGCCTGGGTGGAGTTTACGATCCTCCTCGCCCTTCAGCCGGAACTAAAGGACTTTACCCCCCGGAATTTTGCCGCAAAGCGGGGCGATGCGCTGGAACTGGTTATTGAAGGGAGTAACCTGCTTCCCGGCGCGGAGATACGCCTTGATCGCCGGGGGCGCTCCTTTCTGCCCCAGGACTGCCGCCTGGAGCCTTCCGGGGAGCAGGCCGTCCTGTTCTACGATGTTCCGGATCTTCCACCGGGGAGTTATACGATCACGGTACAAAACCCCGGCGGCCTGGAGGCATCCCTTCCCGGTTTTTGGGTAGAATCATCCGCTTTTTTCCAGGTACTGCTAGCCTATGCGCCGATCCTTCCCGCCGGGGGGTATACATTCGAACTCTTTGATGATAACGCCTTTTATCCGGCGGGACTCGAACTCCGTGCCGACTGGTTTCCGTTAAAGGCTTCCTGGGGAACCCTCGGTTTAGAGGCGGCTTTTGGCTGGAGCTATCTTGAGGAACAGCGGGACGCAGCCGGATTAACCGCGCACTTTGGGGAACTGGCGCTGAACGCGCTGTACCGGCGGGACCTGAACGGCTATCTGGCCGTCAAGGTCCGGGCAGGGGGCGGATTCGGCGGTATGGTAAACCTGGTATTTGACTACGGCGATGTTCAGTCCAGCGGCTATAACACCATTTCGCCTATGGCGGACCTTGGCGTATCCCTGGAATGGAGCATCTACAGTTCCCTCTATGCCGAACTGGGGGCGGACGGCTTTTTTGTTTTTTCCAAAGACACTCCCCAAAACTTCTACATAAGGCCCTTTGCCGGACTGGGCTGGCGGTTTTAGGATGCGCGATTACATGACGCTCATCAGCGCCGCATCTGCCCGTTTCGTTAAACAGTACAGATAAAACCATTGATAATTCACCAAAACGGCCCTACTATGTACAATATGAAACTATTAACCCTATGCGGTGTATTGACCATGATCCTCTGCGGCTGTGCTGACTCGCACAATCAAATGTATGCAGCCAGCGATGCTGTTACCAATATAAAATTGGATATAACATCGTTACCGATGACGTCCGGCGAGCGTAAGATTCTCACCGTTGCGGTTGAACCCTCGGCGGCTGCCAATCAAAAAGTAATCTGGTCGTCCAGTAATACGGATGCAGCCGCCGTCGATGATGCGGGCCTGGTAACTGCGGTAGGGAAGGGGACCGCGATTATTACCGCAAAGTCTGCGGATGATCCTGCCAAGACCGCAGCGTGTACGGTAACCGTCGGGGCGGCAGGCGTGTTCATGTCAATGGTAGAGTTGAATAAGCGGCTCCTGCCCCTTATGGTTGGACAGCATGAAACGCTCCTTGCCGCAGTAACGCTTCCGCCGGGCGCAAACCAGGCGGTAACCTGGTCGTCCAGTAATCCGGCTGTCGCCGCCGTGAATGATACGGGCTTGGTAAGCGCGGCGGCGGAGGGAACCGCAGCTATCACGGTAAGCATTGCGGATGATCCCTTCATTACCGCGGTCTGCAAGGTGACCGTTACCATTACCGAACCGGAAATACCGGCGGTTACCGGGGTCCGGCTGAACAAAACGGCGCTGGAGTTAGGGATATACTCAAATGAACTGGGGTTTGCTCCGGTCGCGGAAAGGCTCGCCGCCGCAGTAGAACCCTGGGAGGTTAATCAAAAGGTAATCTGGTCGTCCAGTAACCCATCCGCAGCCGCCGTAAGCGATACGGGCCTGGTAACGGCGATAGGGAAGGGGACCGCGATTATTACCGCAAAGTCTGTAGATGATCCTGCCAAGACCGCAGCCTGTGCGGTAACGGTAGGCAATCTCTTTACCGGAGAGCCGGGAATGGATTATTAGCGGCACGGACGGCCCTGCCGCACATCGAGCCCGTTCCAGAGCGCGGTACTATAGGGTATTCTCCGCAATGCCTACCCTATACAGGCCCCGTATCCGGGACTATACTTTTTCCATGAAACATCGAAACGCTTTCTTCGCCGCTGTTTTGGCGGCGCTTCCCGTATGCTCCGGCGTCTTGTCCGCCCAGGAGCCGCTTCAGCCCCTGGCCGCTTTGGATGCGGCGATGGTCACCCTGGCCGGGCAAATCAGCCCAAAACTCAGCGGTACGGTGCAGGTTGAGACCTTTTACTGGGACGAGGCGGAATCACCTTTGGGACGCTATTGGCGGGAGAACCTTACCGGGGAACTTTCCAACGTGGAGGGCAGGACCTATACCCTGCTGGACCCCCGGTCAACCCTGCGCCCGGACTATGTTTTGGGCGGAACGGTTACGGAAATCGGCGGCGTACTGCGGGTTTATACGCGGCTCTTGAGCAATACCGGCGGCGCTCACGGTTCTATCCTCGCCGTTTGGCACACGGACATTACCGGGGCTGAAATCACCGCGTTCATTGATGAATTCAGGGGCGCGGGCAGCTCCCGTTCCGGCAGTCAGGTCAGGCGGGACCAGTACGAACCGGACAGCCGGACGAGTCCGCTTGCAATCACCATCGGGGCTCCGCCGGTGAGCAGGACCATCCATTCAGGCGATGAGGACTGGTTTGTCGTGGTAAGCGCCCAAACCCAGCAGTTGAACGCCGAGACCGGGGGCGATACGGATACCTTGATAGAACTCTACGATGGGGCGGCGGGAGGCAAACTCCAGGAAAACGACGATGGCGGTTCTAACTTAAACGCCCGGCTCCGCTGGACCGCCGAGGCGGGCAAGGAGTACCTCATAAAAATCCGGGGCGTATACGGGGATACCGGTTCCTACCATTTTCAGGTAGAGCCTTTCGGCGCTGCCGGCGGGTCTGTTCACACCGCCAGAGAGACCGCCTTGCCCCTGGCCCTGGCGGACGGTTCCGCTTCCGCCAATGCTGTTTTCTCGAACTATGACGACATACACTATTACCGGCTGGAGATACCCGCAGAGGGCGGCGCGATGACCGTTTATACCGAAGGCCGTACCGATACGGTGCTTACGCTGGAAGACGCTTCCGGGCGGGTGTTATCCGAGGATGACGATTCGGGCTATGACTACAATGCCCGGATAAGCGGCGTCCGGGTCTCCGGGGGGACGCTGTATATTATGGCCGCTACCTATGATGACGGCGGGCCTTATACGCTTCGCGCCGAATTGAGCGGCAGCCGTTAAGAATGCGGGGGACCGGGCGTAGAACCCCCTTGATTTCGGCCTGGCGGATATGGTTATATGTATAGAAGATAAAGAGAGGAGTGTAACTTGATAAAGCCATTGAACGTCATGGCGGTCTGCTTGGTGCTGTGCGCGGCGGCGGCCTTTGCCGGGGAAAGCATGACGGATGATGAATATGTGAA
>JAITHH010000167.1 GCA_031280065.1 Treponema sp.
TAGCGGCCAAACTCCCGGCCCCCGTCGGTGAAGATGTTCATGAATTCCAGCCCCTCCAGGGTGAAGAATGAAAAGGCCGCGTAGACCATGAAGAGGCCGAAGAAAACGGCGCTCCCGCAGCCTACCATGAGAACCAGGGTGATTACCTTGAGCCCCGTCCAGCGGATGCCGCTGCCGGGAATGGCGTAGCAGAAGATGAGCAGGGCCTGGAACAGGCGGCCTCCACGGGTAAAGTCCATCTTGGCGGCGAGGACCTGGAATATCTCCCCCCGTGGCCGGGTGAGGATGCGGTCGAACTCCCCATTACCGATCATCTGGGGGAAGGTGTCGAAGCCCCGGCCAAAACACTCGGCCATGGAAAAGGCGGTGAGCACCGGGGCGAAGCAGAGGAGTACTTCGGGAAAGGTGAAGCCCTCCAGCGCCGGGAACCGGGAGAACATGAACGAGAGCCCCAACAGGGCGGTGAAGGAAACCATGAACTGGCCCAGGGCGGTGAGGAAAAAGGAAACCTTGTGCTGCATCTGGGTTTTGAGGTGTATAGAAAAGTATTTAAGGTAGAGTTCCATGTTAACGCCTAGCCTCCCTGGACAACCACTTTTTTCAGGGCTCCCCGCATGAACAGACGGCCCGCCCCCCAGAGCGTAAGAAGCCAGAAAACCTGAAAGCCGATGCCCCGGAACGCCGCTTCCCCGGCGATGTTCCCGCTGTATATCCGCAGGGGCATATTCTGCATGGCCGCAAAGGGGAGCAGTTCCGCCAGCGCCCGGACCGGCGGGGGGAAGAAGGGAAGCGGCACCGTTCCCCCGGCGAAAAAGTCGGAGAAAATCGCCGCGATGATCCGCGTCCCCTGGGGGGAGATCGTGTAAAAGGCGGAGATGTAGACCAGCATGGTAAAGGCCGCCACCACCCCCAAGCTCAGGGCCGAGGAGAGGAGGAACAGGCCCAAGCGCCCCGGACTTGCCGGAAGGGCCAGGCGGTAGGGCTCCGGCAAGAGGAGCGCCACGAGGAGGATCGGGCCGCAGCGGAGCAGTGCGCGGGAAAGGCGGCCCGCCGCGCTCTGACAGAACCAGCGGTTATAGAGGTCCGCAGGCCGCGCCAGCTCGTAGGCGATGTCCCCGGAGCTGATGGCCGCGAAGATACTGTTATCAAAGAACCACATCATAAAGAGGGCCAGGAATGCCTGCTGCATCCAGATATACGAAACGGTTTCGGAAAAAGTCATGGGAAAGGCTCCAGGGCTGGCCCGGTAAAAAGCGGCAAACGCGAGGATTTCCATGAAACCCCAGGCGTACTGGGTGGCTATCCCCGCCAGTGCCGCGGCCCGGTACTGGAGCCCCGCGATAAACCGGAGCCGGAACCGGGCCAGGTACTTCTTCATAACCGCTCCTTCCAGCCGCGCCCGCAGCCAACACTCCCCATTCCCTCGCCTCCATTCTCCGTTCCCTCAAAAGAAAGCGCTTTTACCAATTCGGCGCGGCGCCGCCCGGATAGTTCTAAGAGCCTGTTCAAATTGTTGATTTTTGCGGTCAATAGACCGCAAAAATCCCGATTTTCGGGCTCTGCGAACCTTTGGTTCGATGGAGCCTGCAAAGTAGAATTTTGGCATTTGCAATGCCAAAATTCCAGATTTTGAACAGGCTCTAAGGGCTCCTGCTTTTTATGCGGATTGGGGATGACTTTATACGCGCCTCTTTCAAGGGCGGCATAGGCGTCCGCGACGAGTTTCTCCACCGCATCGTCCGTCAAAAGCACACCGTCATCCAGCGTTTCATAGGTCATTTTGTATCTCCCGCAGAACATCAATAACTTTTTGAGTGGCTTTCATCGCGTGAATTACAATTTTCTCACCTGCCCCGCGATAAACCGGAGCCGGAACAGGGCCAGGTACTTCTTCATATCGCGTACTCCCGGTAGAGCGCCGCCGCCATGTCCTCTGCGGAAATCCCCGCCACGGCGATGTCCAGAACCTCCGTCCCGGCGGAAAGCGCGGCAATGGCCCCGGACACCGAAAGCGCCGCCGTATCCAGACCAATCACCATGCGCCCCTCCTCTGCCTCCAGGAGGCGCATCCCCTCCGAAAGAGCCGGCGGCGTCCCCTGGTACTCCAGCGTCAAGGTCTTGCCCCCGGAAAACCGCCGTTTAAGCTCCCGCAGGCTCCCGTCCAAAAGAATCCGCCCCCGGCCAATGAGGAGTATCCGCTCGGTCAATGCCTCAATGTCCTGCATGTCGTGGGTGGTGAGGATCACCGTGGTCCCCCGCCCGGCGTTGAGCTTTTTGATGAAGGACCGCACGGCGATTTTGGAAACCGCATCCAGACCGATGGTGGGCTCGTCGAGAAACAGCGTCCGGGGACTGTGGAGCAGCGAGGCCGCCAGTTCGCAGCGCATCCGCTGGCCCAGGCTCAGGTTTCGGGCCGGGGTCTTGAGCAGTTCCGTAAGTCCCAGCAGCGCCGAAAGCTCATCAAGGTTCCGCCGGTACTCCAGGGCATCCACCCGGTAAATGTCCCGGATAAGCTCAAAGCTGTCGATCACCGGCACGTCCCACCAGAGCTGGCTCCGCTGTCCGAAGACCACTCCGATGTCCCGCACATGGCGGACCCGCTCTTTCCAGGGCACCCGGCCGTCCACCGCGCAGGAACCGCTGTCCGGGGTCAGCACCCCGCAGAGGACCTTGATGGTGGTACTCTTCCCCGCCCCATTGGGCCCGATGTAGCCCACCATCTCCCCATCGCCGATGGTAAACGAGAGCCCATCCAGCGCCCGGACCGCCTCATAGCGCCGGGAAAACAGCGCCCCCAGCGCCGCTCCCAGGCCCGCCTTCCGTTTGGCGCTCCGAAAGGTCTTACAAAGCCCCTCGACCGTGATCATGGTTCCCCCGTTGGTATTAACAAGCCAGGGCAGCGCCCCGGTGTGTAGGAAGAGGAGTTTAACAGGGCTTGGGGGCTTAGATCAATGGTGCCGGCAGTTCCCTGTGGGGGAAGTCTCCCGCTGTCAACAACTACAGTTACCGGGGAACCGCTGATTGCACTGATGAGTAGAAACCACATCAGCGTCGAACCGAAGGTTCGCAATCTGTGTCGAACCGAAGGTTCGCAATCCG
>JAITHH010000172.1 GCA_031280065.1 Treponema sp.
CCACAGATACCCGGCCCGGTCCAGGGCCCGCTCCAAATCCTGGAGGGGAACGGCGATCTCCCCCTGGAGAATTCCCCGCAGGGTGATCAGCGCCTCCCGTTCCTGCTGAATGAAGGCCCGTAAGGCCCCTTGGGCGGCATCCGGCGCAGGGTATTCAACTGCGCACACCGCGCCCTGATCCTGACACGGCGATTCCAGCACGTCAAACGCCCGCTCCATTGCCGCCGTTTGCGCGCCCAAAGGAAGCCCCTGCCCGGCAATGTCCCAAAACCGGGAATCCCCCCCAAAATACTCTTCAAAGAGATCCCGGTAGCCCCGGAGCGCGGGATCGCTCCGTACCCGAAGACCCGTTTTGGAACGCGCCGGAAACGACCCCGGGCGGAAGGCCGCTCCCGCATTGATCAGACTGTGAAACCGGTCCTGCCGCCGCAGCAGTTCCAGCCGGGAAGGGGTGGAGCGGGCGTGGAAACTATCCAGGGTGAAAGAAAAATCAATGCCCCCAATCACGATGGGCCCCGAAGAAAGGCGGCGGGCCAGGGTTGCGGCGCTCAAGCCCACGGAGCCCAGCGCGGGGAAACGCTCCGGCAGAAGCCCCGCCGCCTCCAGCCGGTCCCAGATGTCCAGCCGCGTCCAGGGAGTAAAGAAGAGCAGCGGCCGGCCTCCCAGCATCCCGGCGGTGGCAGGCAGCGCCGACAAATCCATTGCCAGGGGAACCTCCCAGTCCCCCAGCCCGATAAAGTCCCGCAGGTTCCAGTGCTGACTTTCCAGCGCCACGGCCAAGTCCGGCCTGATGTTCCGCGCCCGCAGCGCGGGCAGGGCCGTATCCACGCAGATGATCCTGAAGCTGCCCGCCGCACCCCGGCGATCAGACGCGGGCAGGGAAAGGTCCCCGAAACGCCGAACAAGCCCGTCCAGCATCCCGTCCAAAGAAGGCCCCGCGCCGAGGAGCAGAACCGGGGACGCGCCGAAATTCAGCGTTTCGAGACGGGGCGTACGGCAAATCAGGCGCAGATTGCGGAGGGCGTTGTAGAGATACCGGCGGCCCAGCTTGACCAGGGTCATGGCGTTGCCCCAATCCAGGGCTATCTCCCGGCGGAGAGCGCCGGCCAGCGCCTGGTAACAGTCCCCGGCAAGCTGCCAGCCCCCGGAGAGGCGGAGCGTCTCAAGGCGGCGGAACCGGCGGCTCCCCCAGCGCTTCCTCACATACGCGCACAGACTCGCCGGATCGTCAGTCCGTACCAGGGCCAGGCGGGGATGATCCCGCAGGAGATTCGCCATCGCCTCCTGGGACAGGGCCATGAGCCGCTGATCCGCTTCCACGCAGAGCACCGCCGAGTCTGCGGCAAGCCCTTCAAGCAGCCGCTGGAGGCCGTAACCCAAAAGCGGAGACGGGCAGAAGTAGAGGGCGCGTTCATGTTTAGGGGCCGCCAGCGCGATACGATCCGCCTGGGCCTGGGGATCAACGCGGGAAAGCAGCGTCTTACCCTGGTAGGACAGGGAAAACCCCCGGCGGGCCTGGATCAGACGGGGGGAATCATCCTCCGGTGCATGGCCGCCGCCGTTGGCCGCCGTCATTGAACCTGGAGGAAAATCCGGTTGAATGTGCTGGTAAAGCGATCTTCCAGCTTGGGATTGGACAAAAAGAAAGCGCGGAGCCCCGCTTCGGTGTTATTACTCAGCCAGTACGAAGAAACCGACCGTTTGACTGATTCCAACTGCTCCTCTGAGGCGGCCTTTTCTTCGACCGGGCGGATGACCATGACGTAGCCGCCATGCACAAACGGCGCGGAGAGGCTTCCAACCGGCGTGGAAAAGGCGGTCCGCCAGAAATTCTCGTTGGCGGCGGCCCCGCCCAGTTCAGGCACGGAAAAGGAGCCGAGGGAGGTAAAGAGATCGCTCTCGCCGTAGTTGAGGGGCAGCGGGCCGAAATTCCGCTTGATGAGCCCCTGCGCTTCCGCAGCCTCGTCAAAAGAAGCGTCGTTGACCAGGGCGGTGAATTCCTCCGCCTTGCCGATGAGCCAGTCCTCGATGCGGCCCCGCTCAAACGCTTCCATATAAGAGCGTATCTTGGTCAGGGTGTCCGCGTCGGCGGTATTCGGGGCATAGGCCGTTTCGCCGCAGCGGAAGAACGCCCAGCCGCTGGGAACCTTCACCATTTCGCTGTAATTGCCGGAGGACAGTTTGAGCACTGCCTCGCGCTCCGCCGTGTCCGGGATTTCGCTCACCAGTTCGTAGGCCATTCGGATGCCCATATCGCCGCCTTTTTCCGCGTAGGCGTCTTTGGAGTGGGCGGAAGCGGCGTCTTCAAAGCTCTGGGTTCCGTCTTGAATCGAGGCGAGTATCTGCCGGGCGTCCCGCTCGCTGGAATTGATCGTGATTTTGTAGAGGTGGGTTGTGAGGAAAGTGTCCGGGTTGGCGCTGGCGTAGGCCTGTACTTCCGAGTCCGGGTACAGGCTCCGGGAAAAGGCGGCCATCTCGAAACTCCGCTCCGGCGAAGCCATGCCGGCGATAAAATCCCCTTCCTTTGAAGAGACCAGCAGGCCGCCTATATCCGACCGGTACTGCTGGTCGATGATCGTTTCGCGGACTTCCCGCCAAATGGCGAGGCGGGCGCTGCTGTCGTATTGCTGATACCGTACCGGGGAGAAGCGTCCGTTTTCGCCTTGAAATTCGGGACGCAGGGCGGTTTCCCGGTCTACCAGATCGTCCGAGGGAGTATACCCAGCCCGCTGTACGGCGTCGAGCATTCCGGTATGCACCACGGTTTCCTCGAAAGCGCCCCGCCAAATCTGGTGCAGCACACTGTAGTAATTGCTGTCGGTGATCTGGGATTGGAGGAATTGGGCGTACATTCCCTGTATCCGGGAGAAGTAATTTCCCGCGACATAATTGACGGGAATTTTGTTATACGCGCCGAAGTTCAGATCGCCGCCTCCGCCGCCGGCTTCGGGCACGAGGGCGGGAACGAACACGAAGGCGGCGATTACGATAACCAGGACGATGACGGTGCCCGCAAAAACCAGGGGATTGGTCTTTATTTTACGGGCAGCGCCGGGCTGCCCTTCTTCGATATGGGCGGGCGCGGGTTTTTTCCCCAAAAAAGCCATAGAATCTCTACCTCACGTTGAAATGATGGGATAGCATAGCACAGCGGCGGGGAAGCGTCAAGTTTAGCCAGTGGGGGCGCTGCCCCCGCTCCCCCGCACCCCGGCCCCTCCCTTATTTAGCCCTTGACGCTGCCCGACGTGATGGATACCTGTACCTGCTCCTGGGAAACCGCGTAGATGATGATTCCCGGCAGGATGATCAGGGTCAGCGCGGCGAACATCTTGGTGTAGTCGTAGGAGTAAGTCTCGGTGAAAAAGGCCAGCGCATAGGGAAGCGTACGGGTCGCGGCGGAGGCCGAAAGCAGCGAAGCAAAAAAGTATTCGTTCCAGTTCCCCAGAAACATGAGAATTCCCGCCGTGGCCAGACCGTTCTTGGCCAGCGGTACGTGCATCTGAACGAAGTTGCGGAAGAAACCCGCCCCGTCAATGATCGCGGCCTCGGTCATCTCCTTGGGTATGGCGGCGAAGGCCGAGCGCATGACAAAGAGACTCATGGCGATGCCCCCGGAAAGATAGACCAGGGTGATTCCCGTACGGGTTCCGTAAAGCCCCAGCTTCATGATGATGTAGAAGACCGGCTGGGTTTTGGTGTGGCCCGGAATCAGCATGGTGAGTACAAAGAGCGTAAAGAGCAGGTTCTTGAAGGGGAAATTAAAACGCGCAAACACATAGGCGCCCATCGCGTACATGATCAGGGAGCCCGCGGTGGCCGCGGCGGAGATAAGCACCGAATTAAAGGCGTAACGCATAAAGTTATTCCCCCGGATCACGGCAAGGTAGGGGCCGAAGTCCAGTTTTTTCGGCAGGGCAAAGGGTTCGCTGAGAATCTCCCCGTTGGTTTTGAATGACGAAATCAGCACCCAGAGCAGCGGCCCCAGCGATACCAGGGCCACGAAAGCAAAAAGAATATAGATCAGAATGTAAACGGCGGTTTTTTGCAGCAGGTACATTCCCTTTTTTTGCTGAAGGCTGTCCATAACTCCTCCTCATCTTCTTATATTGGCTGGTTCATGCGGAAGGCGCGGTTGCAGATCAGCATGATCAGGGCGCCGAGGATCAGCATTACCATCGCGGCGGCGTTGGCCATGCCGTAGTTATAATCAGAAATGTTTTTTACGAGGATCATGGAAAGGCTCATGGTGTCGTCCCCGGGCCCGCCGCGTGAGGTGAGCGCGATGGCCTCGTACATGGAAATGCGGGATGTAATCCCCATGATCACCGAAGTCCCGATGGAAAAACGGCAGAGGGGAAGGTCAATGCGGGTCATGATCTGAAATTCCGAAGCGCCGTCAATGATTGCCGCCTCGTGTACGTCCGCGGAAATGGCCATGAGGTCGGCGAGGACCACCAGGGAAATCACCACCGCGTAAAAGAGCCAGGTAAAGGTGATGGCCCAAAAAGCGGCGGGGCTTTCATAAAACCAATTCACGTTAAAGCCGGGGTGAAAGACCCGGATGATGCTGTTCAGGATGCCGAATTCGTTGTTAAAGAGAAAGCGGTATATCATGGCCCAGGCCGCGCCGGATATGACGTTGGGAATCATGAACACAGTGCGGACAAATTTCCAGCCCGGCGGGGCTTTGAAAAAGGCCAGGGCCGCCAGTACGCCGAAGAGGGTATGGAGCGTCCCCGCGATGAGCGCCCAGAGTCCCAGGTTCTTGAGGGAGATCATGAAGCTCTTAATGGAAAAGAGGCGCTGGTAATTGGCGAAGCCTATCCATTCGGGGCTTGTCATTCCGTTCCAGCGGGTAAAGCTGGTATGGATCACCGTGAGGATAGGCCAGAGGTAAAACATAAGAAACATGAGCAGAGTAGGGGCCAGAAAGACGTATATCCACGGTAAATTCCGGCGTTCCAGCTTGTTAATCGCCCAAATTTTCATTATAAACTCCTCCTGCCGGGCGTTAAGCCGGTAGAAATAGCCGGGGACGGCCCTCCCGCCGGGCTGGAACACAGCCAGCCGGCTCAGGGCCGCAGCCGGTGCGCGGCTGTTTAGCGGGCGCTTTCTTTGGCTTTAACGGTCAGTTCCTGGCAGAACTGGGCGGGGCTCAGGGTTCCGTTGATGAGGAGCGGCAGAAGCCGTCCGATTTCAACCTGATAAACCGAGTGAGGAATCACGTCGCCAATGTTATAGGCGAGGATCGTGTTGGCATTCACCGCGCCCACGTATTCGTCCATGAGCTTGTTCTTCGCCCGTTCAGCGAGGAAGCCCGCGCTGGGAGTCATCCGGGGGGAAGCGCCGCCCTCGGCGAGCATATACCGCTCCAGCTCATCCTGGGACATAATGAAAGCGATGAATGCCTTGGCCAATTCCTGTTCCCCCGCGGAGGCGGTGCTGGGAATCCACCAGCCGTAACCGACGGGAGGCCCGCCCACCGCCACGTTGCCGGGGAATACATCGCCCCGCACATCCGCGCCATTAAAGCCGTTGGACCACTTGGCCGAAGCGTCCGGGGCAAAGTCGCCGATCATCCAGGGGCCGTTGGCGATTATGGCCGAGCGCGTGGACATAAAACTGTTGGCCGCGTCGGCGTAAGCCGCTCCCAGCGTGTTGGAGGAAGCGTGCTTTTGCAAAAGCTGCTGGAGCTTAGTTACCGCGCTGATCATGATTGGATTGTTATAGTCGGTAAGCCGGGGATTGGCGTTAGCTCCCGAAGCGAGCCATTGGGGGCCGCCGGGTTCTTTGGCGATCAGCGAGGAAAGTACTAATACCGCTGTCCAGGCGTTTTCACCGGTCATAAAGGCGATCTTGTTATCACCCAGAGAGGCGGATACCTCGTCCCAGCTCATTTGGGCAAAACTGCGGGGCGGCTGGTAGAGTTTGGGATTGTAATACAAGCCAATAGGCCGTACCACGGGGAAATTCACCGAAAACAGCTTGCCGCCGTTTACCGTATTGTAGGCCAGCGACTCTGGAACCATCAGGTTTTTTATATCGGAAGTGCCGTCCGCCAGGGACTTGAGATCCGCGAACATATTGTTCGGAATGATAAATTCCGTCAGCCATTCATAAGAACCGCCCTCGACCAGCGCGGGGAGCTTTCCCTGCTGGCCCAACTGCTGCATCTTCGGCGCGTACATATCCTGAACCAGCTCTTCAATAATAAGCCGGTACTTTCCCGCATACTTCTGGTTGAAGCGCTCCACCTGGGGCAGGAAAAACGCGCCCCCCACGTTCTGGCCCGACTTGTAGTGGGGAATGGTAACCTCAATTACCCCGTCCGCGGCCTTGGCCGCGCTCTGCCCGCCGCCGGCAAAGGCCGCGCCCGCACAGAACGTGATTGCCAAGGCAATTAACAGCATCTTTCTCATCAAATTATCCCTCCAAAAAAAGTACCGCAGACCAATGTCCGCAGCCTGTAGGATAACTATAGCAGAGTTTCAAAAATAGTCAAGAAATTTCTCTAAATATTTCGTAAATATTTCTAAAAACTTTGCCGGAAACCTTGCATTTATTTCTTCCCTGGCCTATGATGAGGCATGAAAACCAGCCCTGAATTGTCCGTATCACAGCGCCCGGCCTTCCGTCTCTGTCTCTGCGCCGGAGAGCGGCTCAAACTCATTGGAACCGCGGACGGCCGTTTCCCCGATTTCGGCCATCACCTGGAAAAGGAGATGGGAGGCCTCTGGCTCCACCCCGTGAAGCTGCTGGACGGGTTCTGGATTCGCCTTAAAGACCTGGATTCCGAAAACGTGGACGTGTGGACCATCGCCGACTCCTGCGAAGTCCGGCCCGAGGGGATCATCTTTCAATACCGGACGAACCTGGGCCATACCCCGATCCAGATGAGCCGCGCCCAGATCATCCCGGATGCGGAGCCGGGGATTTCCGGCTCTGGCGGGGCCTTGCTGACGGACTGCGGCCTTTTCAACGCTTCCGCTTCCGCCCGGCGGGTGGAACTCGAATTCCTGGCCCGCACGGATATTCGGCCTGTCTGGTATTCAGAGCGGGGCGGAATCATTGACCGCGAAGATGAGGGGGCTTGGCTTGAGGGGGAGGGACTCTTCCTGGCCAAGGACCGGGGCCATGAATGGTACGCCGCCGCCGGGAGCGTTCCCCCGCCGGAAAAAGTTTTGACTGGGAACATCGCCGGCCCGGAGAACACCGCAGGCCGGGGCGTTTCCGTGAGCTTTACCTATACCCTGGAGATTGCGCCGGGGGAAACCCGGAATCTGCGGTTCATCATCGCCGGATCGGCGTTTTCGCGGGAAGACTGCCTTGCGGCCTACCGTTCTGTGCAGCCGGGGAGGGACTATTGGGAGGAAAAACGGCAGCGCTATGGGGAGCTTCTGGCAAGAAGCCGGCTCTGTGTACAGGACCCCGCCTTTGAAACCGTCTACGGCTGGGTAAAGGTGAATACGGACTGGCTCATCTTTGACACGGGCCCCTATGGACGAGGCATCGGGGCGGGAATTCCCGAATACCCCTGGTGGTTCGGCTGCGATAGCTGCTACGCCCTCCAGGGGGCGCTCGCGCTGGGGGACTACCGGCTCGCCAGGGATACCCTGAACCTTCTCCTGGAATACTCAGAAAAGCACAACGGCAACGGACGCATTCTCCACGAGATCACCACCGCCGGGATTGCCGCCCATCCGGGAAACACCCAGGAAACAGCCCACTTCATCATCATGGTCTGGCTGTATTACCAGTGGACCGGAGACCGGGAATTCCTGGAACGCGCTTTCCCGGCCCTGGAAAAATCCGCCGCATGGCTGCGGGCGCGGGATGAGGATGGGGATCTCTTCCCCGGAGGTTACGGGATCATCGAAATTCCGGGGCTCAACTCAAAGATGCTGGACACGGCGGTCTACGCAGCCTCGGCCTACCGCTCCTTCGCCCGGATCAGCGCCTTGCTGGGGAATGACGGCGGGGACTATTCAGCCCTTTCGGAAAGCCTGATCCGGAAGATCAACGAAAGCATGTGGGACGAGGAAGCAGGGCTCTACTGCGACACATTCACCTCCGCCGCGGATGTTCAATCGCGGCGGGACGCAATCCTGGGGCGGCTCTACGGACCCGGAGCGGAAAAGGGCCGGCGGATGCTGGACGCGGCCCTGGAAAAAAAGGCCGGACTCCCGCCGGACAAGAAGAGCGGCTGGCTCCTCAACTACGCCTGGATCATCAGTACC
Organism: Treponema sp.; assembly: GCA_031280065.1. The sequence continues at coordinate 8,238 of JAITHH010000172.1, forward strand.
CCCATGGAAATGGGAATTGCCCCTCCCCGGCAGGCGGAGCGGGCCTTGGAGCGGATGCACGGCCCGGAATTTCAGGGGCCTTACGGCGCTTACCTGAGCGGCCTCTACCAGGAAGAGGCTATGACCATCTCCACCGGAGTCATGGCCGCGGCCCAGGCGCGGTATGGGTACCCTGACCGGGCCCTGGAACTCTTGAAGCGGATGTTCAGCGCCTTTAACCGTTCCGCTTCCGGCTGTATCGCGGAGATGCTCCCCGACGGCGGCTGTTTTGTTCAGGCATGGACGGTTTACGCGGTGATGGTTCCCATCGCGGGGTACTTCTTCGGAATTCAGCCTAACGCGGCGGAAAATCAGCTTATCATACGCCCGGATATGCCCCGGTCCTGGCCCCGCGCCTCCCTGGAGCGGGTGCGGGTACTGGACGGCGAACTGAGTATTCAATACGCCCAGGACAAGGACGAAAACCGCTATCATATCGTCTTTACCGGCAAAACACCGGTGTTTTTTGAATACCGGGAAGCGGGGAAATTCCGCCGCGTTCCGGCGCCGCCGGGGGGCGGAGAAATCACATTCCGCGGGGAGCATACAAACAATTAATGGCGGACAAACCGACTCTGGGGCAGATCGCCCTCAAATTGGGACTCTCTCCAGCCACGGTGTCCAAGGCGCTGACGGGAAAGGCTGGTGTTAAGGAAGCGACCCGGACAGAGGTGCTTGCCTGCGCCGAGGAGATCGGCTACGGCTTGAACCGGAAACCGGGTGTTTCGGGGGATGCGGGCGGGGAAGACCTGCGGGCCGCGGTGATCATCGATGAGCCCGGATACCGGAATACTTTTTTTAGCGATGTTCTGGCGGGATTCCGGCATCATGCGGCGGCCCTGAGCATGGAAACCGTTATCCTCTCTATCGACGATGAATGGCGGCGCCATCCCCAGCGCTATGAGGACTATGTGCGGGCGAAGAAGATCGGCGGCGCTTTCATATCGGGCCTGAGAGTGGGGGACCCGTTTATCTCCTGTCTTGAGTCCCCTTCCGCGCCGCCGGCGGTGATCATGGACTTTTCCGTGAATAATCCCCATGCCGGACGGGTCGAGGTGGACAGCATTACCGGCGCGCGTCTGGCGGTGGATCATCTGGTATCGCTGGGGCACACGCACATCGGATTCCTGAACGGCCATTCCCAGGCGGAAGTGTCCGGTAAACGGCTTATGGGTTTTATCGCCTCCCTGGGGCTCAACGATCTGCCCTACCGCAAAGAACTCGTATACGAGGGGGATTTTACCGAAGAGTGCGGCGGGGCGGCGGCCTCTTACTTTGCCCGTCTTGGGGTGAGCGCGGTTTTCTGCGCCAGCGATCTCATGGCTGCGGGGCTGATTCACGGGTTTCAAAAACGGGGGCTGCGCATACCGGATGATATTTCCGTGGCCGGGTTTGACAACATGAACTTCTGTAACCTTTGTACTCCCAAGATCACCACCGTGGCCCAGGACCGGACCCGCCTTGGGGTAAGCGCGTGCGCGCTTCTCTATCAGCTTATTAACGGCGGCTTTCTCACCAACTGCACCCTGGCCCCGTCCCTCGTGATCCGCGAATCTACCGCGTTATTCAGATAAGGCGGAACGAATTGCGTCCGCCGCTTCTGCCTTGATAATTGACCAGTCCGGGGCAATAATATGAAAGGCTGGTATGACCTATGAAGAAAAGAATAACCCTGGATATGGCCCAATACGATGAAAGCGCCGCGGTATTCCGCTCCCTCTCTTCCCCGGCCCGTCTTAAAATGCTGCGGAGGCTCGTTTCTAAACCGGCGAATATCAGCGAACTGGCGGAGGAATTCAGTCTGCCCCTCTCGACGGCGGCCTACCATGTTCAGGTGCTGGAGGAAACCGGGCTTATCTTTACCGAAGGGAAACCCGGG
>JAITHH010000211.1 GCA_031280065.1 Treponema sp.
GAATCCGAGAGTGAAGGGGAAAAAACAGATGAGCGGCCCGAAGAAACGCTTTACCGCCGCTATGAATCCTGAATATATGTTTACCGTTATCTTCGGAAAGTAAATGCAGACGCCCTGGCATGAAGCCCTGGGCTTCTTGACTCCCTCTGAGTTTTCCGCCATATTGGGGTTATCCAGTCCCATGGCCGGTGTGTCCTAAAGGTAGTGAGTACGGACATTCGGCTTGCTTTATTGCCAGCCCTCCGGTACAGTTTGAGCATGATTGATTTCCCGCTGAACATCTCCGGCCCCGATGCGGCCCTGCTTGCCCTGACTGAGGAAGAACAGCGCCTGACCGAAGCCGCGGCAGCCTCCCTGAGCGCCCGCGTTCCGGCGGAAGCCGCGCTGGTCAAAGAGCGTTTCGTCTCCCTGGAGGCCTTGGGCGCTTCCATCTCCCGTTTCCCGTCTATCCGCCAGGCCCAGATGCTCCGGGGGGAGATGCGGGACGAGGAAAAACTGCTGGAATCCCTCTGCGATTTTTCCCCTTCCTCGCATCTGCTCCACATACCCACCCGGATTATCGCGGCGCGGAGCTATCTCGTGGCGAAGTGCCATGCCTTCACCCTCCTGTCGCTCCTCGTACCGGATACGGAATTTTCCAATCCCATCCGGCAGGTGATCTTTTCTATTATATGTACCCTCATGGCCGAGGAGGTCTACTTTTCCTGCCTGGAAGCCCCGCTCTTCCCCGAAAAGATCAAGCGCCGTTTGGCGGAGGACCTCATCGTCCTGTGGGAAAGCGGAACCGTATACCACCTCCCCGCGCTGAAAGCCCTCTGGCGGGCCAGAGAGAGCGCTCCGCCCAGTTTCGGCACCATGGACGGAACCAGCGAACTGGTCCGCCTGACCATGGACCTGGGCAGGGACTGGGAGGATTTTCTGATGACCTACATGAACGACCGCAGTACGCGCTGGGCCTTAGAGGAATTCCTGTTCGGCCTGTCCTACGAGGAGATACAGGAAGTCCGTTCCCGCCTCAGCAGGTTCGGCATCCTGGCGGTGGGCCATGACGAAGTCCGCTCATATCTGGGCGGCAATCCCGCCTACACCGCCGTCAAGAGCCGCGATCCCCGCTCGATTTACGATTTCTATGTTGACCGGCGGGACGCGGCGGCTTTTAGGCGGCGGAGTTCCGCGCCCGGTCCCTGGAAACCCCTGGAGGAGATGTACCTGCGCTTTCGCCTGGTGCAAAGTTAGGGTTTGTCTGCGGGGGAGCGGGCTCTTAGCCCTTCACGCTGCCGACCACCAGCCCCTTGGTAAAATACTTTTGCAGGAACGGGTACACCGCCAGGATGGGAACCAGGCCAAGGAACAGCTGCGCCGCCCGCCCGGTCTGCTCGTTCATCCGCATAAGCAGCTCATAGTAATTTGAGCCAGACTGCCGCAGCATATCCCTAAAATTGACCAAAAGCGTCTGGAGATACGTTTGCAGGGGATATTTCTGGGGAGGGATCGTGCATAAACAAGGCCCCGGTGAACCAGTCGTTCCAGTGGTAGACAAAGGCGAAGAGCCCTACCGTGGCCAGGGCGGGCTTTAATATCGGGAGAAAAATCACGAACAGAATTCCGAAAGGGCCCGAACCGTCGATCATCGCCGCTTCCTCGATTTCAGGCGGCAGATTCCGCATAAAGTTCATCAGAATAACCATGGAATACACCGGACAGGACAGGGGCAGCACCAGCGACCAGATCGTATTCATCAGGCCAAGCTGCGTTACCAGAATGTAGTAGGGAATCAGCCCGCCGCCGAAGAGCATCGTAATCACATAGAAGGTCATATAAAAATTTCTCGCGCCGAAACGGACTTTGGATTTGGAAAGCGGGTAGGCGGTGGTTATCATCATAAACAGGTTGATGGCCACCCCCAGCACACAGCGCAGCACCGAAACCTGGAACGCCCGCAGGAATTTCCCGTTGCGGATGGCGAATTCATAGGACATGAGGGTAAAGCCTTTGGGCCAGAACAGCACCTTGCCCGCGGCCACATAGGACGGCGAACTGAACGATACCATGAGGGTGTTCAGGATCGGCAGGAAGCAGGTTAAACAAACCAGACTTACAAAGATATAGTTAAAAACGTTGAATATTTTTTGCCCTTTTGTTTTCAAACCCATCGTCCGCCTCCCCTAAAAGACCTTGTAATTCGCCACTTTATTGGCAATGAACAGGGACAGAGAAATCAGCGCACAGGCAACCGCCGACTTGAACAGGCCCACTGCCGTTCCAATGGCGTATTTCCCATTCTGGAGCCCCAGCCGGTATACAAAGGTATCGATAATATCCCCGGTTGTGTAGACCGAGGGTGAATACAGGTTGTATACCTGGTCGAACCCGGCGTTCAGCACATTCCCCAGGGCCAGCACCGTCATAAGGACTATGGTGGGGGCCAGGCAGGGGATCGTAATATAGAGGGTCTGCTTCCAGCGGCCCGCCCCGTCGATAACCGCAGACTCGTATATTTCCGGGTCAATGGAAGTAATCGCCGCCAGGTAGACAACCGTGCCGAAGCCGAAAGTTTTCCAGGCATCGGCAAAAATTATCGTCCAGGGAAAGACCTGCTGATTGGACAAAAACTGCACCGGTTTGACGCGGAACAGCCCCAAGACCATATTGACTGGCCCGTCGGCAGCGAGAATGTTGTACAGAATACCCGCCATAATTACCCAGGAGATAAAATTGGGAATATACACCACCGTCTGAAATACCCGCTTGCTGAATGTCGAGGGGATTTCATTCAAGAGGAGGGCGAATACCACGGAAGCAAACGTACCCAGCCCTATCTTTAGAATGGAAATAAAGAGCGTATTAAAGATCGTGCGCTGAAACTGCCCCTGGGAAAACACCAGCCTGAAATTTTCCATGCCCACCCAGGGGGATCTGAAAAAGCCCAGGCCGGGGTTGTAATCCTGGAAGGCCATAACCAGGCCGTAGATGGGCAAATAGGAAAAAATAAACGTCAAGACAACACCGGGAAGCAGCAGTAAATGAAACGGCCAGTCTTTCTTCAAACGGTTAAACATTCCTCTTTCCCCCTCGCAAGCCTACTTGTTGTAGTCCCGGTTTACGGCGTCTTCCATGATTTTGCCGCCATTGGCGTACCAGTCCGCGATGATCCGGTCGTAGGCACTCACCGGCTCCTGGCCCATGATAATCCGGGTAAAGCCCTGTACCACCACGTCAAAGGCGTTCACCGTCTTGTCAAAGTCTTCCGGCGGCGGCCCCCACATATCCGTCTTGACGATAAAGTTATTGTCCACGAGGAACTTGCTGTTGTCATAGGC
>JAITHH010000253.1 GCA_031280065.1 Treponema sp.
GCCCCCGGTACTCCCTTCAAATCGCCGCGCTACTGGATATTGAAGTAAAAGCGTTCCAGGTAGGCGGCCCGCCGCCGGGCTTCGGCGCGGCGGGGGCTTTGGGGATATTCCTGAATCAGGCGGCGGTAGTAGTCAAGCGCGGCGCGGACATCCCGGCGGGGACTGTTGGCCTCCAGCATCTGCCCGTAAAGCCACCATGCCTCATCGCTCCCCGCGGGAAAACGCTGCTGAAACTGTTCCAGGAGGACGATGCCTTGGGGAATTCGCCCGGCGGCGTGTTCTTCCCGGGCGCGGCGCAGATATTCTTCCGCCATGGTCCCGTCCGGCAAGACCGCCGGTATATCCGCCGCTTCGGGGGGCGGCGGTACAGGCGGATTCACCGGGGCAGCGGAAGGCGGGGGCGCGGCTTCCGCTGCTATCGGCTTTGCCGACGGCTGCGCCGGCGGGGATACCGTTACGCCGGGAAGCGGGGGCCAGCGGGGTTCGGCAATAGCGGCGCGGGATTCGCCTGAAGAACCCGCCGCCGCTATTGCCGGAGAGAAACGCTCCCCGGAAACGGTTACGCGGACATAATCGTTCAAGATATAGTCCTGCACAAAATCCTGTTTGGAGAATTTTAGGCCATATTCGCCAGGGGCTTCGGCCCGGAGGATAAAACTCTGGCCTTCGGGGTCTGAGCGCCGGGAAATGTAGGTCATGCCCTGCTGGGACTTGACTTCACCCAAGAACACCCAGCCGGTCCCCCGGAAGGGAACTTCCAGGGTTTGCCCAACCGGAATATGAACGCTGCGGGAAAATTCCAGCTTCTCCTCGATCACCGGGACAGGGGGAGCGCGGGCCGGAATATCCGGCGCGAGGGGCGCTTCCTGGTTAGGCGGGGGAACGGAGGCCGGTTCCGCCGGACGCACACGGGGAGGCGCCGCCGGGCGGACCAGTGTCTGCGCCGCGAGGGGCGGCGTAACCGGGGCTGCGGGCGGCTCAGCCTGAACCGCCGACGGCGGCGCCGAGGCTATCGCCGGAGGAGCCGCAGGCGGTTCTCTGGGCGCGGCCTTTGGCGGAGGGGCCGGGGGAGCTAATACCGGCGGCGCGGGCTCCGGCAGGACCAGCGAAAGCGCCCGTCCAGGCGGCGGGGACAGGGGCAGACTCATCTCCGCCAGATCCAGCGCGGGTTCATCAACCGTCATCATCTGCGCCTCAGCGGCGGGCGGCGGCAGGGCCGCCGTTTGCGCTTCGGGGGGATCGGGAGCTGGAACTTCAGCAGCCGGGAGGGACGGCGCTTCCTCCTCAACAGGGGACGGCTCAACCGGCGCGGCGGCCAATTCCTCAACGGGGGGAGCGGGAGGGGCACTCTTACACGCGGCAATGGAGAGACAAAGGGCCGCGATAATGGAAAGGACCGCTGTTACTTTCATGGGACGCGCTCCATTATAGTATCGACTATACGGCGCATCCGGTTTAGGGGCGGAGCGCTTTCTCCGCCTAAAGGGTCCGTCCAATAGGGAAGGGCGTCTTCCACCGTCCACTGTTCCCGCCGGTCCCGGCTCAGGAGCACTTCCGGCAGAAAATCAGGCTCATCGGGCAGGAACAGCTCTTCCGCCGGAATAGCGCGGGGGGACAGGGAGCCGCTTATCTCCCGGCCCGGGGTCTCCGGCTCCGAACCCGTATCCGCAAGCAGCGCGGCTGCCAGCGCTGCGGCGCACACCACAACTACCGCGCCCAGGCCGGTGATGATCAGCCGGGGCCTCGTCTTGAAGAAGGACGGCAGCTCCCGCAGGGCGTCTGCGGCGCGGCCTGCGAAGTCTTTTATCGTTTCTAACCAGCCCATCAGTAACTCCACATTTTATCTTAAAAAACCCTTTGAGGACTTTGCGCCGCGCCTGCCAGGGCGTTATAGCAGCCCCCTTCGTCCTATTATTGCCAATCCTCCCCTTTTTGTATAGCATGGGACGTATACGGAGATACGCACGTGAACGAACGCCTGGATTCCCTTTTACAGCGCTGCCAAGCGGTGTCCCAGATGATTGAAGACCCCGAACTGGTCAAAGATCAGCATAAGTACCGGGATTTGATGAAAGAGTACGCCCAACTCAGCGATATAAAGACCGTCTGCGGGGAAGTCGAGGACTTTGAAGCCCAGATTGAAGGCGCGAAGTCCCTGATCCAGGAGGAGAAGGACCCGGAGATGCGGGAATTGGCCCGTGAGGAGCTGCGGGACCTGGAGCAACGGCGCAGGGACGCCGAAGACCGGCTGAAATTCCTCCTGATTCCCAAAGACCCCCTGGATGAAAAGAACATCATCATGGAAATCCGGGCCGGTACGGGCGGAGACGAGGCAGCCCTGTTCGCGGCGGATCTCTTCCGTATGTACGGACGCTTTGCCGAAACCAAGGGCTGGAAGTTTGAGATCATGAGCGCCAGCGAGACGGAGCTGGGTGGTTTTAAGGAGATCATCTTCTCTATTAACGGCGGAAACGGCGGCGCGGCGGGCAACGTCTACGAGAACTTCCGCTACGAGTCGGGCGTACACCGGGTTCAGCGGGTCCCCGCGACCGAGGCTTCCGGGCGCACCCATACCTCGGCGGTAACGGTGGCCGTGCTTCCCGAGGCGGAGGAAACGGAGATTGACATACGGCCCGAGGACCTGCGCATTGACGTGATGCGGGCGGGCGGCCCCGGCGGTCAGTGCGTGAATACCACCGACTCCGCAGTGCGGATCACCCACATTCCCAGCGGGGTGGTGGTTCACTGCCAGGATGAAAAGAGCCAGATCAAGAACAAGGCCAAAGCCATGCGGATACTCCGGGCGCGGGTATACGAGATCGAGGAGGCCAAGGCCCGTTCCGAGCGGGCGGAGGCCCGGAAGAGCCAGGTGGGCAGCGGGGACCGCTCCGAGCGGATACGGACCTACAACTTCCCCCAGAACCGCCTCACCGATCACCGGATAGGGCTTACCCTTTACAAGCTGGACTTGATCATGCAGGGGGACGCGGCGGAACTCTTTGACGCGCTCAAACTTTCAGCGCGGGAAGAACTCCTCAAAACCGCCTCGTAATATATGAACTGCGCCAGGCGTACGGGGAACGCGGGGGGCCCATCGAACCTTTGGTTCGTAAACCTTCAGTTCTCGAACCGAAGATTCGCGTTCCTCTCATGTTTCCTTTTTGTTTTCCTTATCCTGACCTGTAGAACGCTGGAAACGCCGCCGCCCCTCCCCGAAGAACCGCCCCCGGCGGAAGCGCTGTCCGCCGAAGACGAAGCAGAAATGGAGATAATAGAAGAAACTCCTCCCCGCCGCCGCCTCACCCTGATCGGCGCGGGGGACAATCTGTTCCACATTTCCATTCTGCAAAACTCCCGCGAACAGGGCGGCTATGACTTCAGCCCGATCTACCGGGAGATACAGCCCCTGATCCAAGGCGCTGACCTGGCCTTTATCAACCAAGAAACGGTAATGGGCGGCGAAAAACTGGGGTATTCGGGCTATCCCCGCTTCAATACCCCCCCGGAACTGGCAAAAACGCTCGTTGAAACGGGTTTTGACATCGTAAATCACGCGAATAACCACGCGATGGACATGGGCGAGGCGGGGCTGACGGCGACGATGGACGTATGGGATGCGCAGAACGGCGTTACTTACCTGGGAATTCACCGTTTCGCGGAAAAAAAGCAGGCGATCATCACCAAAAACGGCATCAGTCTGGGATTTTTAGCCTATACATACGGTACAAACGGGCTGCCCCTCCCCAAAGACAAGCCGTACCTCGTCTCTCTCATCAACCGGGAAGTGATGGCGCGGGAGATTGACGCCCTGCGCCCCCTCTGCGACGCGCTGATTGTCTCTATGCACTGGGGCGATGAATACGCCCTCCAGCCTGGGGCGGCCCAGCGGGAGCTTGCGGCGTTCCTGGCGGAACACGGCGTTGACCTGGTGATCGGCCACCATCCCCATGTGCTCCAGCGCGTTGAAGTTCTGCCCCGGCCTGACGGGAAGCGTACCGTCTGCTTCTATTCCCTGGGGAACTTCGTGTCCAACCAGCAGGACAAGGAGACCCTGCTGGGCGCGTTGATGTACGCAGAGATCGTGAAGGAAGGCGGCCAGACGTCCGTCGATTACTGGGGGCTGATTCCGGCGGTAACTCACTATGAGCGGGGCTATACCGGGACACGGGTGTACCCGCTGTACGCCTATAGCAAGGACCTGCTGGAGCGGCACGCGCTCTATGCGCAGGACGCGGGTTTCAGGCGGGAGTTCATTGACGCGCTGCTGGCAAAGTTGAACGCAGATATTATCATGCGCAGCCCCTTCGCCCTGGAGAGGCAGTCCGGGCCATGACGGTTCAGGAAGCGCTTGCCAAGGGAAGCGCGGACCTCAGGGCATCGGGCGCGGATTCCCCGGCCCTGGACGCCTCGCTGCTCCTGGCCGAGGCGCTCCATACCAGCCGTTCAGCCCTGTTTGCCGCGGGCCCGCAGCCCGTGCCGGAGGAAGCGCTGGCCGCGTTTCACTCGTTCCTGGCCCGGCGGCAGGCCGGTGAATGTACGGCCTATATCCTGGGCCGCAAGGAATTTTGGGGCCTGGAATTTACGGTGAATCCCGCCGCGCTCTGTCCCCGCCCCGACACGGAAACGCTGGTGGAAGCGGCCCTGGAAACGCTCGCCGGTATGGACGGCGGGGCGCCGCCGAGGATTCTGGACCTCTGCACCGGTTCGGGCGCGGTTGCTGTGGCCGTGAAACACGAACGGCCTGGAGCCCTGGTCTGGGCGTCGGACGTATCAGGCGCTGCCCTGGATGCCGCCCGGATCAACGTTGCGCGGCTCCTGCCGGGGCCGCAGCCCGCCGTTACGCTGCTGCAGGGGGATCTCTTTGCCGCCCTGGATTGCGCCGCCTTGGAGGGCTTTGATCTTATCACGGCGAATCCGCCCTATGTTCCCTGCGGAATTATCCCCAGCCTTCCGCCGGAGGTGCGGTTTGAGCCGGTATTGGCCCTGGACGGCGGAGAAGACGGCCTTGCGCTGATCCGGCGTATCATCGCGGGGGCCGGGGCGTATCTGCGTCCGGGTGGGGCGCTCCTCCTGGAAGCGGACCCCGCCCAGATGGGGGCGATTCGGGGGCTTCTGGACTGCTGCGGATTCCGGCGCGTCCGCGTCTGGCCTGATCTGGCGGGGCGGGAGCGGGTCGCGGGAGTTAATTGTTTAACGTAAACCACCGGCTATGCCGGTGAGACTTGAAAAGGCTATGCCGTGTCCAGCGTGATACGAATAGCGAAAAGTAATAAGGTACTCCCGAGGAAGCCCCCGAACAAGACAGCCAAAGGAGTACCAATGAAAGACTGGCAAAGTCTAGCGCATACGAAGTGGGAATGCAAGTACCACATCGTGATCGTACCAAAGTACCGGATGAAAATCCTGTACGGGAAGGTGAGGAAGCGGGTAGGCCAAATTCTTAGGGAGCTATGCCGGTATAAGGACATAGAGATGATAGAAGGCCACGCGATGCCGGATCACATCCATATATGTATATCGGTCCCCCCGAAATACAGCATAGCAATGACCATCGGGTATTTAAAGGGGAAAAGCTCGATACGGATACACCGGGAAGTTCTCAAGGTGGCAAAAGTGTTTACGAATAAACGACCACCGCCTAAAGGCGGCGGGTTTCATTAGCGGCTGAAAGCCGCA
>JAITHH010000279.1 GCA_031280065.1 Treponema sp.
TGCGCGAAGGCTTTAGCCTGAGCAGTGCACACCCAGCGTCCGCGCCCGCAAGGGCGTTGAGGCGCGTTATGCGGCATGGTGTAGCGCTCGTAATTCCCCCCTATTAGCACAGATGCGCGAAGGCTTTAGCCTGAGCAGTGCGCGGCCAGCATCCGCGCCCGCAGGGCGTTGAGGCGGCATGATGCGGCCCGCCGTAGCGCTCGTAATTCCCCATGCTCTCACACATGCACGGACGTCACGAAGCGGCAATCCGTTCCCGTACCATTTCGCTGATGATCTCAGCGGGGGTTTTATGGGTATCCATTGCTTTAATCATCAGATAATCCGCCGAGAGATCGTCAATCGTTACCGTGCGGGCTGCGGCCTTGCGCTGAGAAAAGTAGCCTGAACCGTTAGGTCCGGTTTTGGGTGTAGTTTTCGTCCATTTTTCGTCCAGCCGGTCATATTCTTCATTGGTTAAATCATAAAACTTCGTTTCATGTCTGCTGTTTTTTTCAAGGTTATCTTTCATGTTTCCCCTCTTGTTCCAAGTAACTGGATAAATGCGGAACGGCATTTCATCGCGTGAAATACTCTCAGTCTGCCGTCAGCAATAACATTGTATAAAACTTCAATGAGGTTTGCCTTGCGATCAAAACCGATAAGCAGGTGTTTGTTTTCGGCATCCGGATCATCTTCGTCAAGAAAACCGTCGTATTTGGCAGTGTCAAACGCCATTTTTATATCGGTCTCGCTCACGCCGTGTTTGAAGGCGGCGGGATTAAACTCTATGGCGATGTTCATACTGCTAGTATACAACGGTTTTCCCGCGTGGTGAAGATGCGGCACGCCGTAGCGCTCGGTAGCGTCGCTGCTGCGGGGGCAAAACGCGCAAGCGTTTTGCCGAAGCGCTGTTGCGGCGCATGGATGCGCCGCGGTGTCGCGCAGGCGCCCGGAGGCCCGAAACAGGAGGTTGAGGGCCGCAGGGAAGGCCCCCCGGCCCCCCCGGTTGGCCGAAGACTCTACCACGCCGTCGGCGATAAACTCGCGGAATTAGCCGCCGCCCGCCAAGGCATCCACGGCTACGGAGCCTTCGGCGCAGTCGCCGGCTGCACCGAACCCGAAGAAGCCGCCGAACTGCGCGCCCGGTATCCCAGCCTCTTCTTCCTCATCCCCGGCTACGGAACCCAGGGAGGCGCGGCAGCCGGCGCAGCCCTCCTCCTCCAGCAGGGCAGAGGCGGCGTCGTGAACGCCTCCCGCTCCATCCTCAAAGCCTGGACCCGCGCCGCGCCCCAGGACGCGGACAACGCATTCGCCGCCGCCGAAGCCCGGCGGGCGGTCATCGAAATGCGGGACGCCATCAGCGCCGCGGTCAAAGCCGGAGCCGGACAATGAATACCCCCCCGGCAAAAACCAAAGCGCATCTCGTCTGCGAACTCGCCGGAAACACCCCCGTGAACCGGGAGCTGTTTCAGTTGGAGTTTGCCTGGCCCGGCCCCGCGCCCCGTGCAGGCCAGTTCTTCATGCTCAAACCCCGGCGGAGCGGGATGTTCCTTGCCCGGCCCATCAGCGCCGCCTCCTGGTCTTCCGTGCGGTCCGGCTCCCGCGCCCTGCGTTTCCTCATCGCCCGGCGGGGCCGGGGAACCGGGGAGCTTGCCGCCTTGCGCCCCGGCGAGGAAGCGGAACTCACCGGCCCCCTGGGCAACGCCTGGCTGGACTTCCTGTCGCCCCTGCTCGCGGACAAAGCCCCCGCCGGTAAGGAGCGCCCCGCACGGATTGCCCTGGCAGGCGGCGGCATCGGCATCGCCCCTCTCATGGCCCTGCTCTCTGGAGAAACCCCCGGCCTTTCCTTTGACGTTTACGCGGGCTTCAGGACGGGCTTTACGGGCCCTGACGAGCGGAACCTCCTGCTGGGCCCGGCCCTGCAATACGCTGAAAAGCTCGTAATCGCCACCGAAGACGGCAGCGAGGGACTGCGGGGCCGCATCCCCGGCTTCCTTGACCCGGCCCCCTATACGGCGGTCTGCGCCTGCGGCCCTGAACCCATGCTCCAGGCCGTATCCGCCCTTTGCAAAACCGCAGGCGTCCCCTGTTTTGTCAGCCTGGAACGGCGCATGGCCTGCGGGGTAGGGGCCTGCCTTGGCTGTACGGTGCGTACCCTTGCCGGGAACCGCCGCTGCTGCGCCGATGGCCCCATCTTCCGCTCCGAAGAAGTTTTTCCTTAGGGAACCGCTGATTACGCCGATGAAAATGATGACACGGATGACTAGAAACAACATCAGCGTAGAACCGAAGGTTCGCAATCTGTGTACATCCGTGCCATCTGCGGTAAAAAAAACAGTTGTCCAGGAACCGCAGATTGCACTGATTAAAGCAAACCACGGAAGACACGGAAGTGACGCGGAAAAGAAATTCTGTTCCGTGGGTTTCCGCCTGCCTGCGGCCTGCCGGAATCAGCCTGCCCTAAAAACGCAGGCTCTGGAGAAAATATACCCCCAGACGCGCCGCAAAACCTAAGCCCAGCATGAGCAGGAGGAGCGCCGCAATGGAAAAAACAAGCCCGAACAGATAATTCACCAGACGGTTCGGGAAGAAAATCTGCTTGATACGGAAAAGTACCGGGCGGGCAAACGCGTCAACCACGCCCCAAATGGGCCGCTGATACACGTTTTGGCGGCTCAGGTAGGCGATCAGGCGCAGGACCAGCACGACAATCGCAAAGCCCAGGAAGAAAGACACTGCGGACCAGACCGTCGAAAGGAGCAGGGCCAGAATACGCCCCAGGGTGATAGAGCCGGAGTAGCCCAGGGTGATGCAGATGTTATTCAGCACCGAGAGCAGCCCCAAAGCGGCAACCGGCGAGAAATCCAGCGTACCCGCTCTGAGGGAGGGGAAACGGCGGAACCAATTCAGGTAGGGATCCGTGATCCGGCAGAGCAATTCTACGGGACGGCCAAACTTGGGGCCGCTGAACCAGGTAAGCAGGAGACGGATAAAGAGCAGCAGCATGTAGAGACTGGTCAGCGTCCCCAGTAAACGCATGAAAAACAGCATAAGTCCTCCTTATTGACGCCACACTTCCGCGACCGCGGGGTATTGGGTAAGGGCCTCCACATGGACCGGATCAACGGTGATGCTCAGTTGCGCGGCCGTGCGGATCACCTGCTCCCCGTTCTGGACCGGCACATGAATAAAGACCGTGCAGGGCCCCCGGTTTTCCACCAGGTAGTTGCGCAGGGGAATGAGGTTATTTTCAGCTGCGGCGGCGTCCTGCCGCAGCCTGATATGCAGTTCCCGGAAAGCGTCCGCCTGCCTGGAGACGGCGTACTGGGGCTGAACATCCGCAACCGTCGTCCCGCCGCTGCTCCAGGCCCGTGACGCCGCCGGCGCGCCGTCCTTGTATTTGCCCTTGAGCCGCTTCAAACTCGGCATGGAATCGGGGTAGAACACCGGACGGTTGTTCTTGTAGGCGTCTTTTTTGACCTTGCCCTTGAAAACAGCCGCCTCGTTTTCCACCAGGGAATCTTTAACATCGGTCCATATCTTCTGGAAGAACGTAACGCTGATCTCGCCGTTGTAATCCGCCAAACTCGCGTAGGCCATATCGCTGCCCTTCTGGGTACGGAAGGGCTTTAAGTCCTTGATAATCCCCACCAGCGTATACTCCTCTTTGGGGTCCGCCTCATCCGGGCGGGCGAGATTCAGCCTGACTTCCGCCTCCCAGACGGCGCGGTATTCATCCATCCGGCGGGTCAGGGCCTCGTCCCGCTCCGCCTGGGCCGACGCCTCCTCCTCGGTGATGAATTCCTCCGCCAGAAACGTGTAGCGGTCCTTTTCCGCCTGGTACTCGATCTTTCCCCGGATGATCCGCACCTGCTCTTCTTCGATTTTATCCTGGCAGACCTCCCAGACCTTGGGGAAGAACGTCATCTCTATCTCGCCGTTGAAGTCGGACAGGGAAGCGAACGCCATCTTTCCGCCCTTGGTGGTGATGGTCTTGATGGACTTCACCAGCCCTACCAGGATGTGATTCCCGCAGGCCATGGTTTCCGGCTGGGCCAGGTTGACTTTCACCGTCCGCTGCCAGAGGTCCCGGTACTCGTCCATGGGGTGCCCGGAGAAATAGAAGCCGATGAGCTGTTTTTCTATCTTGAGTTTCTCCATCCGGCTGATTTCCGGGCAGCGCTCAAACGTGAAGGCGCGGTACTCCGGCTCGCCGGTTTCCTCAAAAAGGCTGACCTGACCCGCGTTCTTTTCGTCCTTCCTGCTCTGGGCGTACTCCGCCGCCCGCTCCAGGTTCCCCTCCAGCGTTTCCCGCGCAACGCCGAAGCGGTCAAAGGCCCCGGTCTGAACGAGCCGCTCGATGACGCTTTTGCCCACCGTCTTGATGTCCACGCGCTCCATGAAGTCCATGAAGTCCTTGTAGGGCCCCCCCTCCTGCCGCCGGGCGGCGATCTCATCCGCCGGCCCGTCCCCCAGGCCCTTGATTCCCAGAAAGCCGTAGACAATCCGCCCGTCCACCACGGAGAAGAGCTTGTCCGAGCGGTTTACGTCCGGGGGATCGATGGCAAGCCCCATCTTCCGGGCCTCGTCGATGCACTTGGACAGCTTGTCCTTGTCGGCGCTGTGAATCTCGTTGGTGAGGTTCGCCGCCATGAACTCCGCGGGGAAATTCGCCTTGAGGTAGGCCGTGCGGTAGGCCACCACCGAGTAGGCTGCCGCGTGGCTCTTGTTGAAACCGTAACCGGCAAAGGGAACCAGCAGATCGTAAATTTCCCCGGCCTTGGCTTCGGAATAGCCCTGTTTGACCGCCCCTTCCAGGAAAGGAATCTTTTCCTTGTCCAGAATTTCCTTTTTCTTTTTTCCCATGGCCCGGCGGAGCAGGTCGGCTTGACCCAGGCTGTAGCCCGCGATGATCCGGGCCACCTGCATCACCTGCTCCTGGTACACGATGACCCCGTAGGTTTCCTTGAGCGCCCCCTCCAGGCTGGGGTCGGGGTAACTGATCCCCTGGCGGCCATTCTTGGAATCGATAAACTGGGGGATATTGTCCATGGGGCCGGGCCGGTAGAGGGAGTTCAAGGCGATAAGGTCTTCAATAGAGTTAGGCTTAACCTGTTTAAGGACATTCTGCATTCCCTCGGATTCAAACTGAAAGACCTCGAAGCTCTTGCCTTCCCCCAGCATTTTGAAGGCCGCCTCATCCTCTTCGGAAATCGCTTCAGCGCTAAAATCCGCAAAGTCCCCGCCCCGGCGCCGGATAAGCTCCTCGGTACGCTTGATCACATCCAGGGTTTTAAGGCCCAGAAAGTCCATTTTCACCAGGCCGCAGCTTTCCAGATGGTTCATGTCGTACTGGGTGGCCACGCCGCCGGTCTTGGCGTCGCGGTACAGGGGCACAAAGTTATGGAGCGCCGACTTGCCGATTACCACCCCCGCCGCATGGAGGCTGGAATGGCGGTTCAAGCCCTCTAACTTGCGGGCCAGCGTAAAGAGGTCGGTGTAGCGGGTATCTTTTTCCAGTTCCCGGAGCTTGGGCTCCCCGGCGAAGGCTTTTGCCAGGGTGATTTTCGGGTCCTTGGGGATGAGTTTGGTGATCATCTCCGATTCGGGGATGGAGATGCCCAGGGCCCGGGCCACGTCCTTGATCACAGCCTTGGCCCCCAGGGTTCCAAAGGTGATGATCTGCCCGACCTGCTCCCGCCCGTACTTTTCGGTAACGTACTTGATCACCTCTTCCCGGCCCTCATTGGCAAAGTCCACGTCAAAGTCCGGCATGGAAACCCGTTCCCAGTTCAGGAAGCGCTCAAAAAGGAGATTGTACTTCCGGGGCTCAACCCCGGTGATCCCCAGGGAATAGGCCACCACCGAACCCACCCCGGAACCGCGGCCAGGCCCCACCGGAATATCATGCGCCTTGGCCCAGTTGATAAAGTCCGCCACGATGAGGAAGTAGCCGGTAAAGCCCATCTTGATGATCGTGTCCAGCTCATACTCCGCCTGTTTTTGAACCGCCTCCCAGGGATCGCCCCCGGCTGCTTTTTCTTTGGCGTACCTTTTTTCCAGCCCCTCCAGGGCCAGATGACGCAGGTAAACATCGGCGTTTTCAAAGTCCGGGGGAATTGCAAACTCCGGCAAATACTGGATCAGCTGCTTAACATCCTTCTTAACATCGATCCGGGGTACATCGGTGACGCAGCGCCCGGCGATCCGTACGGTGTTGGCGATGGCTTCGGGGTACTCAGGGAACAGCGCCGCCATCTCATCCCCGGATTTGAAGTAAAACTGGTCGCCGTAATACCGTTTCCGCCGCTCCTCAGACCGGGGCTTGCCCGTACCGATGCAGAGGAGGATGTCGTGGGCAATCGAATCGGCCTGTTCCAGGTAATGCACGTCGTTGGTGGCGGCCAGGGGTATCCCCGTACGCCGGGAAATGTCCGCGATAACCGTGTTGATCTCCCGCTGGGACAGGGACGAGCCCCTGAGCACCGACGCGGGAATCCCGTGATCCTGTATCTCCAGGTAGAAATTCCCCTCCCCAAAGAGGTCCTGGTAACGCCGGGCCTTGGCTTCCGCCTCCCCGGTCTTCCCCGCCTGGATCAGTTTGGGAATTTCCCCGGACACGCAGGCCGAAAGGGCGATGAGTCCGCTGTGGTATTTTTCCAGAAGCTCCTCGTCCACCCGTGGCCGGTAGTAGAAGCCTTCGGTATAGGCAAAGGAGCAGAGTTTCACCAGGTTGAGGTAGCCCTCGCGGTTCGCCGCCAGGAGAACCAGGTGGTAGTATTTGTTGTCGCTTTCGCTGCCCTTCTTGTCAAAGCGGGAGCCGGGGGACACATACACCTCGCAGCCGAT
>JAITHH010000024.1 GCA_031280065.1 Treponema sp.
TGCCCATGCTAGGAGTTTGTGGCGCTTTGCGCCATCTAACCTAAAAAAACGCGCAAAAG
Source organism: Treponema sp. (assembly GCA_031280065.1). The sequence goes on from JAITHH010000024.1 coordinate 60, forward strand.
CGCGTTTTTTACCCTACAAACTCCGTAAGGATGCCCGAAAATCGTCGAATTTTGCGCTTAAAAAGCGCAAAATTCGACAAGTACCACAGGCTCCTAGCGCATGTGGGAAAGCGCCCCGGAAATGCTGTAGCAGTAGTCCCCCAGCTTCTCAATGCGTCTGACCAGATCGATAAAGAGCAATTCGGTCTTGACGTTCTCCCCTGCCTCGATGCGCTTGCGGCCCAGCTTCCGCAGTTTATCACGGGACTTGTCGATCCGGTCCTCGAATTCGCGGGCCTGGGCAGACTGCTCCGCCGAAAAAGGCCGCCCCAGACGCTCTTTCACAAAGGCCAGGAAGTCCTCCACCAAAAGAACATAGGGCGACAGGGCTTCCATCTCCTTGGCCTTAAAGATGTGGTCCTTCTTGACGCTCCGCTCCAGCAGAAAACCGGTCCCGCAGCAGCTATCAGTCATGTCCTCCAGATCAGCGACAATCCGCAGCAGCAGGGACACATTCTGCTCCGAGCGGTGGTTCAGCGGCTGCCGGGCGCAGTCCATGAGGAACCGCGTCAGTTCTTCCCGCATCTCATCGGCAAAGGCTTCTTTCTCCTTCAATTCCGCCACAACCGTTTCCACCGCCTGCTCCCTGCCGCTGGGCTCCCGTGTCTTGAGGGCGTCCAGGGCCTTGCGGATCAGAGCGTACATGGATGAGGCAACCCCCGCCATATCGCGGATCTCCTTCTCCGCCCGGACGATATTCAGCTCAGGCGTGTCCTGGATGGCGCTCGAAATATAATGCAGCCGGTAGGGGCCCCGCTCCGCAGCCTCCCCGCCGCCGTCCTTGATGAGCAGGGAAACCAGCCGCGCAAAGGGCTTTACAAAGGGGAAGAAGAGCAGGGTGTTCGCCGCGTTAAAGACCGTGTGGAGCATGGCCAGATGGGTCGTTACGCCCGGCCCTTCCACCGATCCGGGGGTAACGATGTCCACCACGCGCAGCAGCGGATTCAGCAGCAGGAGCGCCCAGCCCGTGCCGATGACGTTGAAAAGCACGTGTACCAGCGCGGCCCGGCGGGCGGCGGTCTTCGTACCAATAGCGGCCAGGGCTGCGTCAATGGTCGTGCCGATGTTCGCCCCCAGGATCATGGCGGCGGCGAAGGGGTAGCTTACCAGGCCTTGATGGGCCATGGTGAGCATAATCGCCGTGGCCGCGCTGGACGAATGGAGGAGCAGGGTCATCACCAGCCCGATCCCCGTGCCGAGCAGGGTTGAGACGCGGCCCTTACCGGCCAGGGATGTAACCGCGGCCAGCGTATCAGGACTAAGCGCGGGCATGGAGCGCGTCAGGAAATCCAGCCCCAGAAAGAGCAGCCCGAAGCCCAGGAGTACCGCGCCCAGGTCCTTGTGTTTCCACCGCGCTACCGTCATCACAAAGCCGATTCCCACCGCAGGCAGAGCCAGCGCGGAAATGCGGAGGGTAAAGCCCACGACAGACACGATCCAGGCGGTTACGGTCGTGCCGATGTTGGCGCCCATGATCACGCCGATGGCCTGCGTCAGGGTCAGCAGACCCGCGTTGACAAAGGAAACCACCATCACCGTTGCGGCTGACGAGGACTGAATCACGGCGGTTACGGCAAAGCCGGTCAGCACCGCCGTGAACCGGTTGCCGGTCATAAAGCCCAGCACCCGCTGCATCCGGTCCCCGGCCGCCTGCTGAATGCCGTCGCTCATCACCTTCATCCCATAAAGGAAAAGGCCCAGGCTCCCGGCTATGCGAAAGAAAACTTCGATTATTTCCATAATATTACCATAACGTTAATAGTAGCGAAGCGATTCATCGTAATACTCCGCATCCAGCTCCGGGAAGCGGCCCTGTTTGGCAAGGAAGCGCCGCAGATGAAAGCACAGGGCGCAGCGGGACGGATAGCCCGCGCTCCCGGCGTCGAACCCCCGATCCGCCGCCAGGCGGTATAAGGCGGCCAATCCCCCGGCGCAGAGGGCCTGGAAAACCGGGTACGCGCCTGCCGGTACGCCCCGCAGGGCTTCGGCCAAGGGAAGGCGGAGGCCCGTACAGCCGGGGGGAATAAAGAAGCCCTGCGCGTCCACATGGAAATGATTGGTGGAAAGGAGGTTCCCGCAGGGCGTGTGCGCGGCGCCGTCCTCCAGCAGGGATTCCGGCGATTGGGCGGGCTCGTATTCCGCCTCGATGTTGATTGCCCGCCCGCCAAGGTGAATGTTATACGACCGGGCCGTATCCCGCACATACCGCGGGCCCAGGGCCTTTTCCAACTCCTCCCGGCTATGGGCTCTGCCGCCGTCCACCTGGGACAGCGCGGGACGGAATCCTTCTTTCCATATAAAGAAGTCCACGCCCGCCGCCGCGCAGCGCCCGGCCAAACGGAGGGGATAGTCAGGGGGCACGTATTCCGCGTGGTAGGGATCGAAGGAGATACAGAGTGCCCCGGCGCCTTCGCCAGCCAGTACCCGCAGCCGTTCATCAGCCTGGGGTTCGTTGGCCCAATACGCATTGGTTTCTATATAGGCCAATTCGATTCCCGCAGTTCGCAGTTCCCGGATCACCGCGATAAGCCCTTCAAAGTTCAGAAAGGGTTCGCCGCCGCCGATATGTACTGAGGGACAGCCGCCTTCCCGGAGCAGGGCGGCGATTTCCCGCGCCTTTTCCGCGCTGAGATAGGCCCCTTTGCCCCGGCTGGGCGAACAGGCATACAAGCAATGGCGGCAGGCGGCGGTACAGGCGTAGTTGACCATGATTCCGCCGTGGCCCAGTTTTCCTATGCTCCGCATGGTTTCCTAGCGCCTGGCTCTGACCCGCAGGATTTCGGTGTAAGGGATGGCTAGGCTCTTCCTGCCTTCAAACAGAACATCCATGGTCTGCATTTGGTCCAGGGGTTTGGAGTAAAGGAGCCACCGGCTGCCGAGATTCGCGCCCCGGTCAACGTCCGTAAACAGCGCCTTCATGTCCGGGCCGCCTTTGCGGGCGGCGTATTCCATTGCGGGGCCGCTTTCGCCGTAGAACAGGGCTTGGGTGTCTCCCCAGCGGCAGATGATCCACCGGGAATTCTCGTCTCCAAAGCCGTCTACGACGTTCCATTCGATCTCTTCGGCAGCGGCGGCTTTGAAACAGGTTAACAGGAGGATTGCAAGGAAGGCGGTTTTTTGCGCGGTCATAGTTTGAGTATGTCTTGAATTGGGGAGGAGGTCAAGTTATGCGTGGATGCCGCCAGTCCAAAGCATTTGGGGGGCCGGGAGCGCGGACCAACGGTTCGACGGCCTCCTGGCATTCCGCCCGATGAATTCCTTTAGGGCAACGCTGATTAACTTGACGCTAATCAGCGTTGCCCGCGAACCTTTGGTTCGATGTATTTGCTCATTTCATTACGCAAATACCATATTAAAGTAGCACTGATTTATTCTCGGTTGAATAAATCAGTGCTTCCCTAGGGCTGCACGGTTCGGGTGTCTCCGCCGGTTCCCTTGAGAAGCTGCGCCTCTAACCGCTTAAAGTCTTCCAGGGTCTCTGCCTGCTTCATCAGCGCGAGTATCTCCAGTTGCCTGTTTTGCGCCCCTTCTTCCCGGCCTATTCCCCGGCCCTGCT
>JAITHH010000320.1 GCA_031280065.1 Treponema sp.
CAATATCGCCCATTATCTGGGGAATGGGCATAAAGCGGTGATCCAGCACGTAGACTTTGGTTCCCGTCGCCTCCTTATAATCGAGCATCATTTTCCATGCTGTTTCCAGGAGCGAATCCTGCGGCGAGGCGGAATTCATTTCCTGCTTCTCATTCACCATTTAGGCGTCCTCATGCAAAGGGGATTCCCGCAGTACAGGGGAGGCCGCGCTGTCTACGGGCATGGACATTCCCTGTTCCCGGTATTTACCCGGACTCACGCCGGTAAAACTCTTGAATATTTTGGAAAACCAGCTCTGGTCTTCAAAGCCGCAGGATGTGGAAACCACGCTCAAGGACAGGTTGGTCCCGGACAGCAGAGACACGGCCCGCTCCACCCGCAGGCGGTTGAGGTAGTTGGACAGGCTTTCCCCCATTTCCTGCTTGAAGATGCTGCTGAAGTAGGGCGCCGACAGTCCTGAGGCGGATGCAATCTCCTGGAGGCTGACCCGGCGGGTGTAATTCTCCCAGATAAAGCGTTCCGCCTTCCGCAGCGCGGATGCATGACGCACGCCCTGGTACGAGAATATCTGCGCGGCCATCCGGTCGACGAGGAGCCGCAGAATATCGGTCAGTTCTTCCGGGTTCCGCGCATCCTGAATCCGTTCCAGGTAGCGGTTGTTCATGTCCAGGGCTTCCTGGGTATACACGGCGGCGCGGGAAAGGAGCGCCAAGAGTTCGATGGCCCGGTGCTGGATAAGGCGGAAGTCGCCGGGATTGGCGCTCCGCAGGTTTTCCAAGAGTCCGCTCAGGAGTTTTTGCGCGGTATCATGGTCTCCCCGGCGAAGGGCCGCCAGCAGCATCCGTTCTTTGTCCTGGGGATAGCGCACCATCCGAAATGCGCTCTCCGCGCCGGTTATGCCTTCGGAAGAGCCGTTGGCTATGTCAACGGCAAAGCCGCCAGCTTTTCCGTCGGCCTTGCCGTCGGCTTTGCCGTTGGGATTTCCCCCGGCATGGCCGGCGATGGCAGGACCGCTGGCTTCCTGTTTGACCGCTTTTACGGCCAGTGAAACCGGCAGTTTGACGGCGCTTGAATCGCCCAGGCTGTCGCTGGTCTTGGAAACGTATTCGGCGCAGATCAAGAGGAGCCGGGCGAGGGATTTTATCTCGTCATGGCTTTTCTGGGGAATGTCCGCCAGCAGCGCCGACGCCGCTTCCTCTGAGACGGCGCCTTGGCTTATGGCGCTGATCCGCGCCGCGCATTCCTGACGCCCGATCCCGATGATGCCGCCGGCGACGCAGGCTCCCGCGCAGCGTCCGCTGCGGGTAAGGGGGCTTATCCAGTAGGTGAAGCCCAGATTACATACATAGATATAGACTCCTCCGCGCCGGTGGGCTTCGGCGATAGCTTCGTAGTGCATCCGGCTGCAGGGATATTCGTCTTCGGCCCAGACGCGGTCTTTATCCTGGTTATGGGTTCTACAGAGGGAGCAGAAACGGACGGCGTCTTGAGACGCGAACGAGGGGAGGCAGCGGCCGGTTTCGTCCAGTACGGAAACGCCGATACCGGTCGCTTCTTCGTACAGCCGTAACGCCTCCTCGGCCTTGAGCAGTAATGGTTCGATTTCCCGGCGCCTGATGATAGACGATGGGGTGATAATCTTTTGTGCCTGGTACTCTGATTGATGAACCCTGCCTGCGCTGCGGGTATTGTTCATATCAATTCTCCTATAATACAACATAACAAGTTAATTTGAACGGAATACACCCAAATGGCGAAAAATTTTTCAAAGGCATGGGGGCGGGAAGGCGAAGGGGGGAGTAAGCGGCTGTCTGGGGGCTTGCGTCGGCGCAGGGAAGCGATCCGGTTCCCGCTGTATGGGCATGGGTTTCTCCTGTCTCTCTAATATACGGGGAATTCCGCGAATCGGCAAGGGAAAACAGCGATTTGTTGGCCATGGACGGTGTTCACCGGCAATCGCGCTTGACAAAAGCATCTGTTTGCAGTTTAATCCTAGTAAATACGTAGTATTAAAAGGATATACCGTGTTAGACTTTGATATAAACTGGGCGCTCCGTTTTTTCCCCAAAATACTCAGCCGCCTGCCCGCCACGCTCCTCATCGCCGCCGTCTCGTCATTCGCGGGCCTCCTCTTGGGCGCGCTCATGGCGCTTATACGGATAGAGCGGGTCCCGGTGCTGCGCTGGACGAGCGCCGCCCTGGTTTCGTTTCTGCGGGGGACGCCGGTGTATATCCAGTTGTTTGTCGTCTACTATGGCCTGCCCATGCTGCTGCGGGCCTTTGGCCTGAACATTATGCGGGCTGATAAGATGTTCTTTGTACTCTTTGCCTATTCCTTCAACGTTGCCGGGTTTGCCTCCGAGATGATCCGCGCCGCGGTGGAGAGTGTGCCCCGTCATCAGTGGGACGCGGCGTATTCCGCGGGCCTGACCAAGCGGCAGGCGTACCTGCGGATCATTATCCCGCAGAGCGTGGTGATTGCCCTGCCCTCTGCGGGTTCTCTGGTTACGGCGATGCTGCACGACACGGCCCTGGCGTCGGTCATGGGGATTATGGACGTACTGGAGCGGGCCCGTTCCCTGGGCGCTCACAACTTGCGGTCCCTGGAGGCGTATTTTGATGTTGCGGTGCTCTTTGTCGTACTGGCGCTGCTGTTAGAGCGCGGATTCAAGCATCTGGAGAAGAGATATACCAAACGGGGAGCATGAGCATTACATATAATGCCCCGGAAACGGGGAATTCATGTTATATGGCAAGGAGTTCACTATGAACAAGACACTTTGGCTTGCAGCCGCCGCGCTGCTCGCCGCCATCGCGCTGCCGTCCTGCAAAAAAGAAGGTACGGCAGTCATCATCGGAACCGGACACCAATACGAGCCCTTCTGCTACTACAACGCGGACGGAGAACTCACCGGCCTGGACATCGCCGTGGTCAAAGAAATCGACCGCCGGCTCACGGAGTATACCTTCCGCTTCGAGGTCTTCGACTTCGCCAATGTGCTGGTCTCCCTGGCCGCCGGTAAAGCCGACGTGGGAGCGCACGAATTCGAGGAAAACCCCGACCGCCGCGCCGCCTACCTCTACGGCGAAGAGGGCTACAACGATTACGACAGTTGGCTCACCGTCAAGGCGGACGGCCCCTGGGCCCAGATCAAAACCCTGGACGACATAGCCGGAAACCCGGACGCGGTCATCGGCGTGTCTTTGGGGTCAAACCACGAGGCCTTTGTCAAAACCTGGAACCAGACCCATGACGCTGAACATCAGCTCGCCTCCCAAGTGTATAACCAGACCGAAGTGTGGCTTACCAACATGGGCAACGGAACCTTTGCCGCGGGGCTTTCCACCCAATTCGACATTGATCTGCGCAACACCCTGTCCCCAGGAATCAGCCTGACCGCCGTGGGCAGCGCGCCGGTGATCCTGTCCAAGGCGTACTTCATCTTCCGCAAGGACGGCGCTGAATTACAGCGGGCTTTTGACCGGACGCTGCGGGACATGAAGGCTGACGGTACGCTCAACCGTATCCGGGACGAAACCTTCAGCGCGTATTTTAGGTCGTTCTAAATGGACGTTGACGTACGCTTTCTGCTGCATACCATTGTCGCGGCGGCAGCGGCGGTTCCCCGGTCTCTGGGGATAGCCTTTGCCGCCATCGGCATCGGCCTGATCCTGGGATTCCCCATCGCGCTCACGCGCTTCTACCGCGTCCGGGCGCTGGCCGCGTTCTTCAAGCTCGCCGTTACCGTGGTCAAAGGGCTGCCGGTCATCCTGCTGTACCTGGCGTTCTTCACGATCATGGCCAAGCGCCCCGGCGTTCCCGCTGAATTCTCGGCCGTCATGGCGATTTCCATTGGCGCGACCGTCTCAATCTCCGAAATCTTCCGGGGGGCGCTTGAGTCCATCGAGAAATCCCAGTTTGACGCGGCGGCGTCCATCGGGCACAGTCCGGCGGCGGCATTCATCCGTATCATCGCGCCTCAGCTCATCCCGGCGGCGCTGCCCGTGATGAGCGGCGTAGTCATTCAGACCATCAAGGCCGTGCCCGTGGCCGTCATCATCGGCGTAACGGACATACTCAACACCGCCATCTCGGAAGCGGTGATCAACTACCGCTACCTGGAAGCCTACTTCGCCGCGGCAATCATCTTCTGGGCGATCTTCATCGCGGTGGAACAGCTCTTCGCCCTGATTGAAAAACGCTTCCAAAAGAAGATGCGAAAGGCGGTTGTATAAATGATAGAAATCAAAAACATCCGCAAGACCTTTGGCAAACTGACGGTGTTAAACGGCGTGAATTTTACGGTGCGGCCCGGGGATGTGGTGTCGGTTATCGGGCCCTCGGGCTCCGGCAAGACCACGCTGCTGCGGTGCATCAACTTTCTTGAAAAGGCCGATTCCGGGGTGATCCGCATCGGCGATATGGAGGCGGATTTCAGGCGCATCCGCGCCAGAGAGAAGACGGCGATGCGGCGCAAGACCGCGATGGTGTTTCAAAACTACGCGCTCTTTCTGAACAAAACCGCGCTGGAGAACGTAATGGAAGGGCTGGTGGTTTCCCGCAGGATGAATCCCTCCCGCGCCCGGGCCATTGCCGCGGACACGCTGTGCAAGGTGGGGCTTAAAGACAAATTCGACGCCAAGCCGTACGAGCTGTCCGGGGGCCAGCAGCAGCGGGCGGGCATTGCGCGGGCGCTTGCCCTCAACCCCGAAGTGATCCTCTTTGACGAGCCCACCAGCGCCCTGGACCCGGAGATGGCTGACGAGATTCTTGAACTCATCAAGGCCGTTGCCAAGAGCGGCGTTACCATGGTGATCGTAACGCACGAGATGCAATTCGCCTACGGCATATCAAACCGCGCGGTGTTTCTTGACCGGGGCGAAATCATCGAAGAGGGCTCGCAGACCGATGTGTTCATCAACACCCGCGAGGAGCGGGTGAAGCAGTTTCTTTCGCGTTTTCACGTGAAGCGGGACACGGAGTATTTTATCTGAAATCCGGCAGCGGCGCGTGGCGCGTGGCGCGGGGTATTTCGTATTGGTACATACTGAAATACCCCGCAACCCTCGGCTGCGTCAAGTCCGGAATACAATGAAGCGCTGCCCCAGATAATTCAGTCCCGTGAATAACACCATGCCAATAAACAGGGCGATGTTCTCCCGCGTTTTTTGCGGGATGTTTTGCAAAAAATAGTTCACGGCGGGTTTCGCGGCGCCGTAAACGGCAAGATAGCACACGGCAATATTTACGGCAAACGCGGCAACCATAAACGCCGACCAGCGCCTAACGTTAAAGGTAAAATATTTGTTCAGAAAAAAACTCAACACACTTCCGGCAATATAACTCGCGGCGGAAGAAACCCAATAGCCCGTCCCGGCAACATTATACAAGAGGAACATAAGCGCCGATCCGGCCAGCGTGTTGATAAGGCCCGCGAGGATAAACTTGAAGAAAACGCGGTCGAATATCATGCCTTAGAGCCTGTTTTATATTGTGGATTTTTGCGGTCAATAGCCCGCAAAAATCCCGATTTTCGGCTCCTAGTCCAAAACACTTTGATGTATCAACTGCGCGGACGGATACCGGATAACAATGAATTCCCCGTCATTGAAATCAGGCTGTTTTTGCGAAAAGGCCCTTCCGGTCTGCCGCGCCAGTTCCCATTCCTTGCCTGTAAGCAGCAGAAATGATTCTCCCCGGTAATATCCGGGATCA
>JAITHH010000069.1 GCA_031280065.1 Treponema sp.
GGGCTGCCGCCGGGGCTTCTTGCGCTGCACTTCTTGATGATGGCGGCGGTACTGCACTTCCCGGTGGTATTCGCGGCGGCGCGTCTTTCGCCCTGGGAGCTGTTTTCCCGGCTCCAGGGTGAACGTTTTGTGGAAAGCGCGGGTCTGCGTGCGGAAGAGTTTAACGCGGCCATGTACGGGAATGGTTACGGCAGGCGGGTGCTGATTCCGCTGCTGCTGATTTCCTGGGGCATTATTGTGATTCTTCAGGCGGTGTTTTACCTAAGCGCGGCGGGTTTGCTGGGACTGCAGCGGATTACGCGCTCCCGGCTTTCCTTCCGGGAGCGGATAAGTCTTTTTATCATGGGTTCTACGCTGCCGGCGGCGTTTTCTTTGATTATTGGGATATGGCTGCCTGCGGTGCATCTTATCGTTTTTTACCTGGCGGCAACCCTGCTTGTTTTTAAGGGTTCTGACCGTATATAAGCCTGGTGAATAGGGAGCCAGGGGGCACACCCCCCCTCGCTCCAAAGCCTACAGCTTTTCCGCTACCCCCCATCCGCCGTATGCGGAACGGGTGTCAACCTATATCAAACCTTTTATCCCGGACCGTCTTAAATGACTTCCAGGTAATCTTTATCAGGCAGCGCGGGGAAGGGAGCCGCGGGCAGGGTCTGGTACCAATAGGCCACGGACGCTATATCGTCCTGCAAAGGCAGATAGCGTCCGCCTTCGCGCCAGCCAAGAGCCTGGATGGTTACCTTCAAATCCATTTCAAACCGTACCGGATCGGTGATATGCCAGCGGTACATTCCGAAGCGTTTCTGGCAAATAAAATGCCCGTCCTGCCTCACCTCGTGGAAGCCCGTATAAGGAGTCGTGAAGGAAACATAACGCTCATGCGTGTAGGGGTCCGCGAAGTCGTAAGACCCGCAGAAATAATCCTCGGTTCCTGTACCGCAGATGGTGGGATACTCGCTGTCCCCGTCCAAGTAGAATTTGATTTCCCCCTCGCCCCACCAGCCGTTGTTATTCACCCCCCCAGGCTAGATAGGTTCCCGCGTATTGGCCCCGGCCCTTGATGCCATCCAAGATAGTATAGACAGACTTATAGGGCAGGGGGTTGACCCGCCGGAACTGGGCGTGGAAATAGGCGCAGTCCGCCGGCACCGGGGCCAGAATATAATCGATCTGATAATAGTAGGTAACGTTCTCATCGTCCCGGTTCTCCAGCGTGATGCGGCAGTTCTTTCGGAAGGGCATACTCCAATAGCAGTTAAAGGCACTGCCCGGATTAACGCAGACCGCCAGTGAGGAAATCTGATGATACGCCTGCCAGCCGGAACAGAAAAAATCCCCTGCCGGACATTCTACCGAAGGTTCTTTCTGCTCGTCCCAGTAAAACCGGATAATCGTGTTCCGCCATTTTCCAGTAGGAGTCATCCAGATATGTTTTATAGCGCCGCTCCCGTCAATATTGGCGATCTCAAAGGTTTCATGGGGTTTTATGACGACGAAAGGATTGACCTTCCAGCCTGTTCCCAACTCCCGGGCGGCTTTTTGGGCCGATCCTGTTTCAAGCCCGCACGCGCCGCCGCCGCCTTTTTTCCCGGTGCAATTCTCCGGGCTTATGGAGCGGCTTTTTGCCTCAGATAAAAAAGAAAGATTACCCAAATGGGTATCAAAAGCATTATTCATGGTAAATCTCCATAATAATATTAAGGGGCTCCGCCCCCGTACGCCCCCCGGCCCCCCCTTAAAACAAGAGCCGGTAAAGACCGTAAAAGACCGGTGCGGCAAGGGCGATGGAATCAATAGAATCCAGCACCCCCCCCCGTCCGGGGATCAGAGACCCCGAATCCTTGATGTCCGCGCCCCGTTTCATGGCTGATTCCGCCAGGTCGCCCAAAGCGGCGGCGGCCCCGGTAACAGAACCCAGGATCAGACCCGCGAGAGGCGAAGGGAGGGCAACAGAACGGAAAACAGCGGGAAACCCGCATACCGCGCCCAGACCCGCCAGCGTCGAGGCGGCAAAGCCGCCGATGAAACCCGCAATGCTCTTGTTCGGGCTCACGGGCACAATCCCCTGGTTGCCTTTGCCCCAGAGCATTCCCGCGGCCCAGGCCGCCGAGTCATTGACAATCACGATGATGAGAAACAGCAGCATCACCCATTGCGGGGAAGGGAAAAGCCCCATCCTGACAAACCAGCTCATAAAGAGCCCCGGGTAGAACAGCGCTGAAAGCCCCGCAGTGAGATAGGACAGTCCCATGGGTAAAACAAACATCCGGCGCAGGAGCGTCCAACAGGCCCCCGCAATCAGCGCCGCCGGAGACAGCCACGCCCCCATGCCGAAACTCACCGTCAAGGTCTCGGCCAGCGGCGCAAGACCGCCAAGAACAGCGGCCTCCGCCGGAGCAATCACCACGCGCCGTTTGTTCAGCATCCCGGCGAATTCCAACGCGCCCAGGGCGCTCAAGAGGACGATCACCGCATTGGCGGCAAGCTGGTTCTTCTGGGGCAGACCCGCGACAATGAAAACCGTCAAAGGAACGCCCGCGAAAAACACGGCAAGCCGCTGGATAAGTTTTTTCATATCCCTATCCCGCCATAATACCGCTTCCGGCCCTGAACAGGGACGAAACGGCCCGGAGCATCCTCCGTATCATGTGCGCTGTCAAACTTCCATTATTTCCTTTTCTTTCTCTTCCAGCGCCTGATTTACCTTGCCGATATACCCGTCGGTCAGTTTTTGCAGTTCTTCGGCGTTCCGGCTTTCCTCATCTTCGGTCAGCTCGCCGTTTTTCTGGATTTTCTTGAGTTCGTCGTTGCCGTCCCGGCGGATGTTCCGTATGGCCACGCGGCTCTGTTCCGTCTGGCTTTTGGCCAGCTTGACCAGTTCCTTGCGCCGCTCCTCCGTGAGGGGGGGGATGCTGATACGGATCACCTTGCCGTCATTGCTGGGGTTCAGGGAAAGCTCCGACGTCCTGATAGCCTTCTCGATCTCGGCGATAAGGGCCTTGTCCCAAGGCTGAATCACGATGAGCCGCGCTTCGGGGATCGAGATGTTCGCCACCTGGTTCAGGGGGGACTTGTCGCCGTAACAGTCCACCCGGATTTTATCGAACAGCGAGGCGGAAGCCCGTCCCGTCCGCAGCGCGGCAAAGCCCTCTTTAAGGCTTGCCACGGTTTTTTTCATCCGATCCTCGGACGCTGAAATAACGCTATGCATACCGGTCCCCTTCTCACCCGCCGACCTTGAAATACACGTATTCTTTGACGCTGAGTTTCGCCCCAAGCTGCTTGCCGCAGTTTTCCAGGGCCTGGGCCACGGTGAGTTTCTCGTCCTTCACGTAGCCCTGATCCAGCAGGCAGATGTCGGACAGGTACTTCTTCATCTTGCCTTTGAGGATGCCTTCCAGCACATTGGGGTTTTTGCCTTCCATTGCCGGGTCCTGCTCCATCTGTTTGCGGAAGATACCCTCCTGCTCGGCCAGGAAAGCGGCATCGATCTTGCTCCGGTCCAGGGCCATGGGGTTAAAAGCCGCGATATGCAGGGCCAGACTGAAGGCAAACGCCTTGAATTCATCGCGGGCCAGCGCTTCCGGCGTGTCCGCCGCTAAACAGACCGCCACGCCGATGGCCCCGTCGCCGTGAATGTAGCTCGTCAGGTACTCGCCGGGTCCGGCGTTCAGCGCCGCAACACGCTTGAGGCCCATGTTCTCCCGTATCTTGGCGGCAAGGTCCGTTACCATACCGTTCAACGCTTCATTGGGGGCCGTATAACCCTTCTCCAGGGCAATTCCGGCAATCGTTTCCCCCAAAGCGATGAATTCGGGATTCCGCGCCACAAAGTCCGTCTCCGAAGCCAGCTCTACCAGCGCAGCCGCGCCGCCCTGGGCTCCGTCATCCCGCACCTTGATAAATATCTTCCCTTCGTTGGCGGCCCGGTCCGCCCGTTTCTCCACCGCCGCCAGGCCTTTCTCCTTCAGGAGCTTCTCCGCCTGGGGAAAATCGCCGCCCGTACTTACCAGGGCGTTCTTGCACTCCGCTATACCAGCCCCGGTCTTTTCCCGGAGCCGCTTTACATCAGCCGCGCTAATATCCGCCATTACCGTCTCCTCGTTATGTTATTCGCCGCCGTATACTTTATCGACATCCACGGGAAGCTCGTCGTCTTCCTCGGCGGACGCTTCTTCCTTGGCCGGCCCGTCCCCGGCGGAGGAGTAGGCTTCGATGTCGATCTCCCGGTCTTCTTCCCTGATAGAAACATCGGTCAAGATGCTTTCCAGGCCCTCGTCCTCGTCCCCCAGGGTCTCGATGATCTTGAGCCCCGCCTCGTTGTCGGCCTCTACCACCGCGTTGGCGATGATCTGGGTAAAGAGGGTGATAGCCCTGATGGCGTCATCGTTGCCGGGGATAGGGTAGTTGATCCCGTCCGGGTTGCAGTTGGTGTCCACCACCGCCACGATGGGGATGCCCTGACGCTGGGCTTCGGCCACGGCGATGGCCTCCTTGCGGGTGTCGATGATGAAGAGGATTCCCGGCAGTTCCTTCATCTCCTTGATTCCGCCCAGGTTCTTCTGGAGTTTGGCCCGTTCCTTGCCCAGCGAGGCGATTTCCTTTTTGGTAAGGTTCTCAAACGTGCCGTCTACTTCCATTTTCTCCAGCTTTTTGAGCCGGAGCAGGGACTTTTTGATGGTAAAAAAGTTGGTGAGCATCCCGCCCAGCCAGCGGTTATTCACATGGTACATACCGCAGCGCTCGGCCTCTTTCTGAATCGCCTGCTGCGCCTGCTTCTTGGTTCCCACAAAGAGCACGGTTTTGCCTGAGCTGACGATCTTGCGGACCGCGTCGTACGCATCCTTGATCGCCTGGATGGTCTTTTGCAGATCGATGATATGAATCCCGTTCCGTTCCGCGAAGATGTACTTCTTCATCCGCGGATCCCAGCGTTTGACCTGATGGCCGAAGTGAACCCCGGATTCCAGCAGGCTTTTCATGGTGACTACCGCCACAATTTCCTCCTCATGGAATTTTTCTTCTATAAAGAAACGCCATACCTACGCGCTTTATGGAGAAAAACTCCGCCTTCTCTGTATCTCACCGCCCCATCGGGGCGGCGGAAATTTGACCGGCAAAGCCAGTCTTTTAGTGAAACGCCGTACCCGCAGTGTGCGATCAGCGTTTCTTTAGGCAGCCCCGTAGGGGTAGCCGTTCTCCAAGAGCATGACATAAAACTCCCGGATTGGCAAGCCCACAATGCCGCTGTAGGAGCCCGCGATGTTGGCGATAAGGCAGGAACCCAGGCCCTGAATCCGGTACGCGCCGGCCACGCCCTGCCATTCGCCGGTGTTGAGGTACCACTCGATTTCGCGCTCCGTGAGGGGGGCGAAGGTTACGGCGCTTTCCCCGGAGCGGCAGTCCAGGACGCGGGTCCCGCCGTTGAACAGGGCGATGGAGGTTATCACCTGGTGCGTTCTCCCCTTGAGCTGGCTGAGCATGGCGCGGGCGTGTTCGCGGTCTTGGGGCTTGCCGAATATCGCTCCCTCCAGGGAGATGACCGTGTCCGCGCCGCATATCCAGGGCGCGGTCCGTCCTTGGAGCATTTCGATGATCCGGCTGACTTTCCGCGCCGCGAGTTCCGCGGTTACTTCGCGGGGGCTCATCTCCGGGCTGTATGTTTCATCGATCTGGGCGGGAATGATGTTAAAGGGCAGGCCCATAAGACGGAAATACTCCTGCCGGCGTAATGAACCGGACGCTAAAATGATAGGTTCCATAGGTATGTATCATACTCCATCCTGCCGGAGAAAGCCAGGGGAAAAAAGAACCGTCCGCATTGCGGACGGCTTTGAATGGAGGTGGCGGGAGTCGAACCCGCGTCCTCATACGCGGCATACAAACGTCTACAGGTTTAGCCGCCCATTATGTTGTCGGGAGCGGCTTGGCTGTGCGGCGTGCGGCCTCTCCGTATTCCAGAGTTATCTCATCGCGTTCCGTCTGGAAGCGGAACTGGACCAGCCCTGATTGCGACGCGGAAGCCGTCCCTCAGAGCGGCGGAACGGTTCCACGCGATTACGCAGCTAAGGCGTAACCGTAACTGTCATTGTTGGCAGTTAAATTGTTGCCGAATCAGGAGATCGGCGCTCCACCTGCGGCCTGTACCCCGAACCGTACCAGTCGAAACCGGTGCACCCCCGGATTGTGCCTCACTTGAATCTACCGCCTCAGGTTCACCTTGTCAAGGGTAATGCGGGGGCTTGGCGGCAATTCCAAATTCAGGGCGGCTTGGTTTTGCGTTGAATTACGGCTGCCCCACGGCTTCAAGCAATGCCTATGCCTCCATGGATTTGGCGGCGTCGAATTCCCGCCCGATCTCCGCGTCCGGCTTGGGACCGGCGAGGCTGACCAGCCAGATGACCAGACAGGACGCCGCAAACGCGGGAAGCAGTTCGTACACCGCAAAGGGACCGCCGAGTTTGCTGATGAACTCCTTCCATATTACCACTAAGACGCCGCCGGAGAGCATTCCCGCAGCCGCGCCTGCCAAGGTCGTACGCTTCCAGAACAGGGAGAAGAGGATCAGCGGCCCGAACGCCGCCCCGAAACCCGCCCAGGCATAAGAGACGATCCTGAATATCGTCTCGTTATCCCCAAGGGCCACTGCGGTCCCGAAAACCGTAACCAACAGCAGCGATACCCTGGCGACCCACATAACCACGCCCTCGCCCGCGTCCTTCTTGATGAGCCCCTTCACCAGATCGTTGGCCAGGGATGAGGACACGATGAGCATATAGGAATCGGATGAACTCATGGAGGCGGCCAGAATTCCAGACAGCACCAGACCGGCAAAGAGCGGCGGGAAGAAGTCGCGGCTCAGATGGAGGAAGATGGTTTCCGCGCTGTCCGCGCTCGTGAGCAGGCTGGGGAAGTAGGCCCTGCCTGCCAGCCCGATGGACACGGCGGCGATCAGGGAGACCCCGCACCAGACCACGGCGATAGTCCGGGACTTTCGTATTGCGGCGATGTTATGGATTGCCATGAACCGGACCAGCACCTGCGGCATTCCGAAGTAGCCTAAACCCCAGGCCAGGCAGGAAAGAATGTTCAGGAAGGAGTAAGCCGCGCCCGGCCCGAATTGGGGGACGCCGTCCACTATCTGCTGAACCGCCGCCCCGGACGCCGGATCAGCGCGCATGACCGGAGTTGCGGCGCCGAAGATGTCCATAAACCGGGGGAAATTCCGCAAATTCGCGGCCATGCCCGCAAAGCCCCCGGCGCGAAAGAAGCCGAAGATCAGCACGAGCATGATGGAACAGAACATCAGAATACCCTGGATGAGGTCGGTGCCGCAGACCGCCCGGAAGCCGCCCAGCAGGGTGTAGGCCAGCACGAGGAGCGCCCCCAGGATCACCATCACGGCGTAGTAATCTTCCGCCCCGAAGATATAGCCGAAGAGCTTCCCAAAGGTAACGAACTGCGCGCCCACGTATATCGAGAAGAACACCGTGGTGATTAGGGCGGCGATGGTCATCAGCGCCCGCTTTGAGTCATGGAAGCGCTTGCTGAAAAAGTCCGGCAGGGTGATGGCGTTGCTGGCCGTCTGGGTGTAGGCCCGCAGCCGCCGGGCCACCACCGCCCAGTTGACCCAGGTTCCGATGAACAGCCCGACCGCGGTCCAGAAGGCTTCCCCCAGACCGGTAAAGTAGGCCACGCCTGGAAGCCCCATGAGGAGCCAGCCGCTCATGTCCGAGGCTTCGGCGCTCAGGGCCGCGACCCAGGGCCCCAGACTCCGCTTTCCCAAAAAGTATTCTTCGGGACTGCTGTTGCTCTTGCGGGCGTACCAGAGCCCGATGGTGAGCAT
>JAITHH010000103.1 GCA_031280065.1 Treponema sp.
AGCGGCGGAAACTGGCGGCGGCGTACCGGCGGGAACAGGGGAGCCGGAACCGGGCGGTAAACCGGCTGCACGCGCTGTTGGTGAGCCGGGGGATAACGGCGGCGGTAAAAAAAGACCTGGCGAAAGCGGCGGGGAGAGCGGAGATGGTGAAGGTTCTGGACGGGCTTGAGCGGGAAGAAGCGGACTGTCTGGCTGAATGCCTTGGGATGTATGAAAAACGGCTTGCGGCTCTCGAAGGTCAGATGGATGAAGAAGCGGCGGGGGACGATGAGATAGAATGTCTGCAAACGGCGCCGGGGGCGGACCGGTTTGAAAACGGGGGGCAGGTCAGTAACTATCCGGGCCTGGTTCCGAAGGTGTATATGTCCGGGGACACGGTGAGGTACGGACGGATCACGAAACAGGGGGAACGGGTACGTGCGGGCCTTGCTGGTCCAGGCGGCGCGAGCAGCGACGAGATCAAAGGACAGGGGAGCGGTGAAGGAGCGGTATGAATACATGACCCGGACGAAGGGGATAAGCAGGAAGAAAGCGGCAGCGGCGGCGGCGCGGCGGATGGGGGTACTGCTGTACACGCTGATGAAGAACAGGAACGGGTATGAACCGGGGCATTTCAGGAAGCCTGGAACGGCGGGGAAAGAACTGGCCGGGCTGGCGTTATGCGCATAGCGGGCCGGGAGCTGCCGGGGAAAAGATTTTTGTAGAAATCATCTTTTCCCTTGACAAAAAACATAGGATGACACGGATTGCGAACCTTCGGTTCGACGCTGATGCTGTTTCTCTTCATCTGCGCCATCCGTTTCATCAGTGTAATCTGCGGTTCCGGGACAACTGTTTTTTTTACCACAGATGGCACGGATGTACGCAGATTGCGAACCTTCGGTTCGACGCTGATGTTGTTTCCATTCATCTGCGGCATCCTTTTCATCCGCGTAATCAGCGGTTCCCTGGTAACTGTTCTTTTTACCACGGAAAACGCGGAAACCGCACGGAAAAGGACTTCCTTTCCGCGTGTCTTCCGTGCCTTCCGTGGTTCGGTTTACTTTAATCAGCGTTGCCTTAGGGGAACAGGCAGCCGGGGAAACCGCAGGAAGTGATCTCGTCAGAGGGAAACTTGGTGATGACTTCATGTCCGGTTTCGGTAACCACGATCTCCTCTTCTATGCGTGCGCTGCCCGTACCGTCCGCGGAGGCGCACCAGGTCTCGATGGCGAAGGTCATGCCGGCCTTAAACTCGAAGGGATGGTCCTTGGAGAAGAGCGGCGAGATAGCGGGTTTCTCCCACAGGCCCAGGCCAATGCCGTGGGCAAACTGGAGCAGAAACGCTTCCTTTTCATCTTTAAAGCCCAGTTCCTGCGCGGTGGGCCACATGGCCACTACATCGCCGGTGGTGGCGCCCGGTTTGATAACAGCAATACCATCGCGGATCCATTTCAAGGCCTTCGCGTAGGCTTCATGCTGCGCCTTGGTGGGTTTGCCGCAGGAGAAGGTCCGGTAGTAACAGGTATGATACCCGTTATACACATTACCGATGTCAAAGTAAACCAGCTCGCCGGGACGGATCATGCGGTTGGAGGTAGTGTGACTGTGGGGGTTGCCGCGCATACCGGAGATGCAGTTCACAAACTCCACCGACTCCGCGCCCCATTTGAAAAGCTGGCCCTGGATAAGGGCTTCCATCTCGTTTTCCGCGGCTCCAGGGCGCAGATTTTTGGCGACATCCCAGTACACCGCGTCCACCATGGCTGCGGAGCATTTGAGCAATTCTATCTCCTCCGGGGTCTTGATCATCCGGGCGTCCACCATCGGCGCCTGGCCGTCAGTCACCGTTATCCCCGCCTTTTCCAGGGCCTTGAGCAGCGGAATGTCCACGATGTCGATGCCCAAGGGCCGCTTATCCACGCCGTACTGTTTCAGATACCGGAGAATTTCATCAGCCTCGATATCCACCATGCCGGCCTCCGCGGGAATAGAGCCGCGCATGGAACCCACCGCGGGCATGATGTTTTCAGGGCGGATCCAGGATACGCGCCGGCGCTTGGAAGGACAGGCGGGATCAAACAAAAGCGGCTGATCCAAGCCGTCAATCAGCAGACAGTGACGGTTCATCTTGTTGCGGTTCCACTCCCCTATGTGCGTACCGGTGATGTAGCGGATGTTGTCAAAATCGTAGCACAGTAAAGCTCCATAGCCCGCCTTTTGAAGCTGTTCCTTGGCCCGGGCCAGCCGGTCTTTCCGCAGCTTGTCATAATTAATGGTGTCCTCAAAATCGACGCCGTTAAATCCAGATCTCATAGTTAGATCCTCCTTCTCCTCATCGTAATTGTTTAGGAAACTATGTTCCCGTATACAGCCAGCAATTTTTATGCCAGTTTATCTGTGTATGGCGAAAATTTCACGCCCCCCGCCGGAACCGCGCCTCCCCTTCGCGCTGGGTGATCAGGCGGAATACGGTCTCCACAAGGCCGTCCGCCCTTGGGATGTCAATGCCCTTCCCCGCCCTCAGTACCGTACGCAGTTGAAATGTTTTGTCAGCGATCACTTCATCGGTGCCGAAAACAAGGGCGTGATCGCAGGCGAGGAGCGCGTCCAAAACCATTTCAAGGGGTTCCCTGTTGATGGATAATTCCCCATCGGACAGCAGTTCCCGGATTTCGCGCTCTCCCCGGCGCAGATATTGGTTATCAGGCGCTGTTTCCGTTTCTTCCCGGTATTCACGCGCTTCCCCGCCCCGCGGCTTGGACTCATCTTTACGATACAGGGAAGGAATAGTACGGTTCAGGGTTGGTTTCAGTTTCTCCCACGACCGTTTCAGCGCCGCCGCGGCCAGTTGAATCCGGGGATCCGCGTCCAGCGCATCCGGCTCAAAATTGTTCAAGTCCGAACCGATAAGACGCGGATACTCAAGAATTTTCGGCGGCGTAATGAAACGGACAGCTTTCAATATGCGGGCATCCGCCACCACGCCGTCTTTGGAAACCGCCGCGAAGAGGCAGTATTGAGCGCCCAAAAGCCGCCTGTCTTGTCCGCTTACAATACGCCCCTTCCCGGACAGCATGTTGTAGATGCTCCGCAGTTGAACGGACTGCATGAACGAAAGCGCGCCGAGGAAGACCCACAGTATACCTGCGCCAATCAAGATGTTCGCAATCATACGGGGGCTCCTCCTTGCCGCTTATCCTTTGTTTTTCCCGTAGCCGATCAAGAGGACCAGCCCGTAGGCAATCATGACGGCCATAACGCCCAGTTCCCAGCCTAATGTAGAATCCATACGATTCCTCCTCCTTATAATTTTTTCTTGTCAGCCACTGACGAGAAAATCTGTCCAATGACGGCAAGAACGATGATGGTTCCCAAGGTCGCGCCGAACAGGTATACAAACATATTTACCTCCCTTATTTAGGCTCTGCCTTCGAGCGTTTTCCGGCTGCTTTCCGGTATGCTGAAATACGGCGGCTCCGCCCTGTCTCCCGCGGCGATATTACCAATGATGATGATCGCCAGCGAAACCGCGAGGGTAACATAGCCGTTCGCCAGGTTCAAAATGAAGCTGTCCCCGGCAATGCCCAGCGCGGGGTTCTGGATGATAAAGGTCCAAATCAAATTCACGATCCAGGTAACGATCAGGGTGGTGAGCGCGACTTTTTTACTGCGCTTCCAGAACAGGCCCGTTACGAAGAGCCAGAACACCGGGACGGTCCAGGCAAAGAGCCAGTTTATCGCGCCCAGAATATTAGGCAGGAACGTGGAGATGAAGACCGCAAACGCGCCTAAGATGACAATCAGTACCCGGATCACATACGCGACCTGCTTCTCTGTCGCGGCGGGGTTAAAGTACCGTTTGTAGATGTCAATGGCAAAGACCGTCGCCGGCGTCAAGGTCGTCATCGCAAAGGTAGACAGCACCGCCGCAAGCAGCGCGGCGAGCACGAAGATTGCGATAACCGGAGGCGTATGATCCACGATGTAAGCCATCCCGAACACTTTACCGCCCAGGGCGTAATAGGCGGGATCAGCCTTCGCGGTGAGGCCGATGGTAATGATGAACGCGCCGAACAGCCCATTCACCGGCGCGGCAAGCCAGACAGACCGCTTGACCGTCTGTTCGTCCTTTGCGGAGATACAGCACTGCATGAGCTGCTGGTTAATGCCCTGGCTGAATACCACCGTGATGACCTGTACCACGGCGAAGTTGATAAACAGACCGCTGTTGCCGAAAATGGAGATGTTTTCAGGGCCGTTAAAACCCAGGGACCCGTCATAGAAGGCCCTTATGGTCTCAAAGTTACCGCCGGGCAGGGCGTTTGCGATCACTATGACCGCAATGATGAGCCCGATATACATGACAACAGCGTTGATGACGTTCACCGCGCCCACTTCCTCCATGCCGGCCAAGGCGACATAAAAAATTCCAAGAACGCCGCCCACAATACAGCCGGTAACAATGGGCCACCCGGTCAAGGCGTTGATGATGATTCCCAAGCCCTGGGTCTCAAGGGTCAGGATGCCCCAGATGATCCCGGCCATGACGCAGGCGATCATACCCGCCGCCGCGCCGCCGAACATGCCCTTGAGCGCTTCGGGAACGGTGGTTACCCCAAGCCTTCTGACCCACACGCCGGTGGCAAAGCAGGCCACCACGATCAGGAGTACGTGGGCAAGGCTGAACCAGATGGCGATTGCGCCCATGCCGTAGGTCATTTCCAAAGACCCGAGCACATGGGCTGAACCCAAAACGGTCAAGGCCATGGTAACGGCCAGGGGCACGAGCCCCATGCTTCTGTTCGCCAGCGCAAAGTTGCCCTCTTGATCAGCAGCAGATTTCCGCTTCTTTTGAATGAAGAAACCAACGCCGAAGATAACGATGATTTCATAGAAAAGAACCGGAATGAGAATTTCCCATTTCATTTCATTGCTCTCCTTCTCTAATTATTTAAAGAAACAACACGGTTTCATAACAAAATAGAGCAGCAAAAATTGTGCCAAACGGGCGGAAACGAAATATAGTAAAACAAACGCAGATGGCGGTGTCATATTGTGCCAGTTTATGTCAGAGCTGTGTCAGTGTAAATATGAATTATCGCCGGCTATGGCGCATTTTGACACATATACTGTTTCGGCGGAATGCGGCGCCGCCGCTGATTCCTGTTCTTCCCAGACGCATAAACCCTCTAATGGCGTATTTTCTTTCTTATTATTGTTATTTTTGAATTTCCCCTATTCATTGGCACGTATATTGCTGTATATTTATGACTTTATAATTTTTTATTGTTTCGCGCAGGCGCGCGAAAAGACAGGGGGTTTAAATGGCAAGAATCGGTTGGATCGGCCTTGGCAACATGGGGAGTCCCATGAGCCAGAATTTGGTCAAGGCGGGCCATGAGGTCGTTGTCTGGAATAGAACCAGGAGCAAGGCGGACGCGGTCATCGCCGCGGGCGCAAAGTGGGCTGACTCTCCAAAGGCCGCGGCGGAAGCAAGCGACTTTGTGTTTACCATGGTCTCCGACGGCCCGACGCTCCATGCGGTCGTCCTTGGAAGCGGCGGTTTGATCGGGGGGCTGTCCCCAGGGAAGATCGTCATCGATATGAGTACGGTTTCTGTCGAGGAGTCCGCAAAGGTCAACAAGGAAATTGAAGCCGCAGGCGGTAAATTCATCAGGGCGCCGGTTACGGGGAGCACGGTCCTCGCAACGAACGGTACCCTGGGCATCTTAGCGTCCGGCGACAAGGCAGCCTACGACAAAACGCTGCCGCTCTTTGAAAAGATGGGCGGCAACCAATTCTATCTCGGCGGCGGCGAGGAAGCGCGGGTTATGAAACTGTCGCTGAACCTCATGATCGCCACCACAATGCAGATGGAAGCGGAAGCGGTGGTCATGGCGGAGAAAGCCGGACTTGATGTTAAGCAGGTCTGCGAAATCATTGCCGGAAGCGCGGTGGGTTCCCCATTGACCGGCTACAAGAAGGTTCCCATTTCCACGGGCGACTACAAACCCGCCTTCAGCGTAAAACTCATGATCAAAGACCTGCGCCTGGCGGAGGCGGTGGGCCGGCAATACGGCGTCAAGCTGGAAAGCACCGTGCTTACCAAGAGCCGTCTGGAATTGGCCGAAAACAAAGGCTACGGGGATATGGACTTCTCCGTACTCACCAAACTGCTTGAGGAAGAAAGCAGCTATCACCGCTAAAGGCGGCAAAACTTTAGGAGGATTTTGAAATGGCAAATGCGTTTGTAAAGAACTATTACGATCTGACCCCGGCGGCCCCGGCGCGGCACATCAACGCCCACGCCTTCGCGTTCGCGGTTCCCGCGACAACCGGCTCTGACACCTACAGCTTCTTTTCGATCTGTGAAATCCGTTTTGGCGGAGCGGCGATCCTGGATAATCACAAAGACGCGGATCACTGTTATTTCATCCTGTCCGGCAAGGGCTATTCCATCATCAAGGGCAAGCGCTATGAGTACCGGGCCGGCGATGTGATGTGGATTCCAGGCAACAGCGATCATGAGATGTACCCCATCGGCGTACAGACGCTGAAATTCCTGGTAACCCTGACGGGTAAAGAATTCGCTCAAACAGAACCGTTTATCCGCAACATCCTTGATGTGGAAGGCGCGGCGGACCCGGCGAACAGCGGCGTTACCCTCTTCCCCATGGCTACGCCGAAGACCGGCGGCAGCCGCACCATCGATTTCCATATCGTCGAGGTTCAAGCGGGCGCGAAGATCGCCGAGACGGGCGTTGCCGAGTCGGATCAGAACAGCTACATCATTTCCGGCAAGGGCTATGCCCTGGTAAACGGCGAGAAGCTCGCGCTGAACCCGGAGGACGGCATCTTCATTCCCAAGGGCGCGAAGTACAGCATCGTGAATGACGGCAAGCAGACTTTGAAGATAGCGCAGTCCTTCGGCCCGGCGAGGCTGTCCCTCCGTTAGGGGCGGTTTCTCTATAGCGGGGGGGCCGCCACTGTCAACAACTTAAGAAGATTAAAGGGGGGGATGCCCCCCTCGCTCCAGCCCTGCGGGCTTCCGCTGCCCCCCATGCGGGGGTTCCACCCCCGCAACGCCCCCGCCGGGGGGTTACGAACCCCCCGGTCCCCCCACTCGCCTGCGCCCTATTTGTAATGAGCGCCCTTGCCCCCTGATGTCTTAGTCCCCCCGGCGTTTTTTGAAAAAGTCTATAAGGGCGGCGCTCATGGTTTTTATGGAATCACTGGAAGGAATAACCGTTGACGCAAGGCCGGCTGCGCCTGAAATTAACGCGCCGGTCAATGCTTTTAACTCCGCGTTTTTTTGTTTTGCGGCAAGGGCTCTTTCCAGTTCATCGT
>JAITHH010000143.1 GCA_031280065.1 Treponema sp.
CAGCAAGATGGGCTACGCCAGCGCCCTGTCCTGGGTGATGCTGATCATCACGCTGGCCTTAACGTTTATCGCGCTGAAGTTCGGCGGCTTCTTTGAGGAGCGGGAGAGTTAAGGGGGGGCACGCCCACTGTCAACAACAAGGGTTAAGGGGGGGACCGGGGGGCCTGGGCCCCCCGGCGGGGGCGTTGCGGGGGCGGCGCCCCCGCATGGGGGGCATCGAACCGTAGGTTCGCGGCCCCCCGGTCCCCCCGGAGGGCTTATATGCGCTCCCAGAGTTTTCGCGCCTGCTCCCTGGACTTTGCCATGAGCGCCTCCTCGTCAATGTTGATGAGCGCCCGGTCCCGCATGATGACTTTCCCATTGATGATCGTGGTGTCCACATGCCGGCCCGAAACGCCGAAGAGGATGTGGCTGTTGATCGTGCCCGCATTCACCGGCGTGGGGCCCTGATAGTCAACAATGATAATATCGGCATAGCAGCCCTGGGCGAGGGTTCCTACCTTGCCCTTGATAAAGCGCTCCATGATCCGCTTGTTGTTTTCAAAGAGCATCACCGGCGGTTCCGCCCAGGCAGCCGATGGAATTCCCTTGGCGTGTTTGTGGAGGATCGCCGCGGTCTTGTAAGACTCAAGCACATCAGCGGCATAGCCGTCAGTACCCATGCCAACCAGTACGCCCCTTTTCAGCATATCCAGCGCCGGAGACACCCCCACGGCGTTTCCCATGTTCGACTGGGGGTTGTGCACCACCGCCGCGCCGCTCGATTTGAGCAGGTCCATTTCCTCACCGGTGATATGGATGCAGTGAACCGCGATGGACTTTTCCGAAAGTACGCCGTGTTTGTGGAGCCGCTCAATGACCCGCATCCCGTGTTTGGCAATCGCGTCAACCACATCCTCAATGCCTTCCGCGGCGTGGATGTGGAAGCCGATGCCCGCGGCGGACGCGGCCTCAACGCACCGGTCCAGGGTCTTCGCGCTGATGGTCATCTGGGCGTGCATCCCAAAGAGCGCGGTGAGCATATCGTCGTTCCGCTCCTGGCAGTACTTGGCGAAATCCGCGTTTTCCCTGATTCCCGCTTCGGCGATCCCCTCGCCGTCCCGGTCGGAGGTCTCGTAGCAGAGGCTGCTGCGGATGCCGAAGAGCTTTGCGGCCTCGGCGATCTTGAAAAGGCTCCCCTCCACCGCGCAGGGGCTTGCGTGGTGATCGATTACCGAGGTAACGCCGGAGCGCACCTCGTCTATCATGGGGCCCGCGCAGCTATAGTACACATCCTCCAGGGTGAGCTGCTTGTCCAGCCGCCACCAGAGGCCGGACAGCACTTCCCCAAAGGTGGTGGCGGGCTTGCCGCCCAGGGCGATTCCCCGGGCAAAGGTTGAATAGTAGTGCATGTGGGCGTTGATGAAACCGGGCATCACCAGCCGGCCCTTCGCGTCAATGTACTCCGCGCCGGGGTACTTTGCCCGCAGCGCGGCGGTTTCACCCGTTTCCTTGATGAGCGCGCCCTCCACGGCTACCGCGCCGTTTTCGATGAAGGGACACGCGCTGTCCCTGGTAATGACGGTTCCGTTTCCGATTAATAGCATGGCCGTTTCTCCTTAAAATAGTATTGCAGGGGCCGCGCTACGGGGGTTCCGCCCCCGTAACCCCCCGCCGGGGGGCATCGAACCGTAGGTTCGCGGCCCCCCGGTCCCCCCACCTGACCGGGGGGCGCGGATTTACGACAGATACCCGTACCGCGCTTCGATGTCCGCAATCGCGGCGATCCAGGTTTGCGGAATGGAATTCTCCCCCGTGCGGTAATACGTTACCGATTTGTCTTCCAGCCGGACCTTGTATGCCCCGGGGCCGGTCTTGAGGAAGCCCGCGTTTTCGCTGTCCGCAAAATCTTCCCCGCTGGAAAAAACCGTCAATTTGTCGCGGTAGGGTTTCCCCGCGTGGGGACAGAAGGCGGCGCAGTTTCCGCACTCGTTACACATCCGGTCAATGTGGACGATTTGATGAACGCCGCCGATTACCGCCATGACATTGGCCCGGTTGGGGCATACGTCAGCGCAGATCTCGCAGAGGCGGTGGCAGGAAAGGCAGCGGAAGCCGTCCGCGTTGTCCGGTTTTGCCCCGCTGATGACGCCCTTTTTCTGGTAGAGGGCGGCAAAATCAGGCCGGGCGTTTTCAGCGGCGCATGGCGCGGGTTCAACCAAAAAATCCGCTTCCAGGCCCAGCTTGGCCAGGATGTCCGCGGCAGCGGCCTTTGCGCCGGCAATGGCCTTGACCACCGTTGCCGCGCCGGTCTTACAGTCCCCGGCAAAGTACACGCCGGGAAGGGAGCTTTCACCTGCGGCGCTGACTTGGGGGAAGCCCTTGGCGTTCAGGGCAACGCCGTTCCGGGTAAAGGCGGCGGTATCAACCCGCGCGCCCACCGCGCCGATCACCGTGTCGAAACACAATGTCTGTTTTTCCCCGGTGCCGGCAATGCCGCGCCTGCCCGATTCATCGTCGTCCCCCAGGCGCATCACCTCGCAGGTAAGTACGCCGCCTTCAAAGGATTCGGGGGCCAGCAGTTCCCGGACCTCGACCCCTTCGGTCAGGGCCAGTTCCTGCTCTTCGAATTGGGAGGGCATGAATTCCCTGGTCCGGCGGTAAACGATGGTTACGGTTTCTACGCCCCGGTTGCGTTTTGCGGCCCTGGCACAGTCCATCGCCACATCCCCGCCGCCGACAACTGCGACCCGTTTTCCCAGATCGAGGGAGCAATTCGATTGTTTGGAATCCTCAAGGAAGCGCAGCGCGTCAATGATGTTTTCCTGCCCTGCCTTTACCGGCGGCGTTCCTTCTTTCCAGGCCCCTGTGGCTATCACGACAAAGCGGTGCTGTTTCTGTAATTCGGCGGTTGAATAGGTTTCCGGCGCGTTAAAGCGGAATTCCACGCCGGTTTTTTCCGCAAGCTGAAAGTCCCGCTGAATCGCCTGATCGGAAATTCGAAAGGAGGGAATCACGTAACGGACGATACCGTAGGGCTGCTCCCGTTTTTCGTAGACCGTTACAGGCACGCCGTTTCTGCGCAGAAACACTGCCGCGGCGATTCCCGCGGGGCCCGCGCCGATGATTGCAACAGAGGCGTCTGTTTTGAGCGCCGGGGCGCAGAGGGACCCGGTAAAGGCGTCCTCTGCGGCATCCGCGGCCAGGAGTTTTGCCTGCCTGATTTGCAGGGGGTCTTCGTAATCGGCCCGGGTACACTTACGCTGGCACTGGTGATCGCAGATCGTCCCCGTGATCGAGGGGGCCGTGTTGTCCCTGGCGATTATCGTGAAGGCTTCGCCGCAGTTTCCCCCGGCAACCGCGGCGAGATATTCAGGTATGCGCTGGTGAATGGGACAGCCGCCGGCCATGCAGGGGGCCATGGCGCAGTCAAACAGGGGCAGGGCGCTGTCTGTCTTCCGCAAGCCCCCTTCCCGGTATTCCTTGCGGTAGCGTTTCTGTTCAGGCAGAGCATCCGCCAGCGCGTCCAGGGCCTTTACATCGATTGCCCCGGCGCTGCCGCGCTGATCCCCCGCCGCCGCGCCCGCAACCCCTTCCGCGAGTTCCGCAAGCTGGAGAAGCCGCTCATAGCCGCCGGGTTTGAGGAGCGTGGTGGCAACGGTTACGGGCCTGATGCCGGTTTCAAGGATCTGTTCAAGGTTGAAGTAATCCGCGCCGCCGGAATAGGAGATGGGCAGAGCGCCGTTAAAGGCAGCGGAGAGTTTTCTTGCCACGTTAATGGAAAGGGGAAAGAGTGAACGCCCGGACATGTACATTTCGTTTCCCGGCAGTTCTTTCCGCTTGATCTCCACCGGGAAGGTATTGGTGATCTTCACGCCAAAGCCGCGATTCCGTTCCCCGGCCAGGGCCATGAGCCGGCGCAGCATTGCTATCGCATCGTTAAACTGCAAATCGTTCTTGAAGTGATGATCGTCAAAGGAGATATACCCGTAGCCCATGCTGTCCAGGAGCTTCCGGGCGGTTTCGTAGCCCAGGAGGGTGGGGTTGCATTTGATGTAGGTGTGCAGCCCCTTTTCGCTGATAAGATAGGCGGCGATCTTTTCGATTTCTTCCCGTGGACAGCCGTGCAGGGTTGAGAGGGTAACGCCCCCTGATATGACCGGGGAAACCGCGTCCAGATCGGCTTTGGTAAAATGTTTAAACAGATTGAAGTTCCCGGCGATATATTGATAACAGCGCTGCCACTCGGCGGTACGGCTGGCGTCCTTCATCCCTTCGATATAGGAATCGATCTTTTCCGACTTGATCCCCTCCAGGCTGTAACCCACGCTCATATTGAAGATAACCGCGTCCGCACCGGGGATGGCAAATTCCTTCCCGAAGACCTGGCAGAGAAACCAGGCTTTGATGTACTCTTCCCGCGCCTGGGGAACGGTCAGCTCGGTGGACCATTCCACGTTGTAGCCCTCGTCCACCGCGCTGATGCAGGGCCGGGCCACGGCTTTGCGCAGTTCTTCACCGTCCATGGTCTGCACGGTTTTCAGTTCGATAAACCGGGCCCCCGCCAGGTACGCCGCCAGGATGTTCTGGGCAAGCTGGGAATGGGGACCCGCCGCAGGCCCCAGGGGGGAACTGATCCGCTTTCCAAACAGTTCTATCCCGCCCGGCCCCTTGGGGCGGTAAAACTTTTCCTTGCGAACGCCGAACACTGAACCGTGGTTTTGGTATTCGCCCTGTACCCAGCCGATCAATTCGGCAAAGGGAATGGGCCGCATTATTTCACTCATGGCTCCTCCTTAACTATAGTTCAGTGTATCACTGAACTTTTTTTCAGTCAAGTTTTTTTCGGGTATTTTTTCCAGCGCGGCATGATTCATGAAGGCTTGGTTATGCGCCCCCTAAAGAAATTCATGACTAATTCATACCTCATTAGACTTCCTCGGAAATTGGGTTGAATAATGTCAAAAAGCATGGTTCAATATAAGCGGAGGGATAAATTGAACCGGTATGAAAAAGCAGAAAAATTAAACGATGATGATTTTAAAC
>JAITHH010000162.1 GCA_031280065.1 Treponema sp.
AACCTGGCGAATGTCGATGTGGACGGCTATAAGAAGGACACGGCGGTTCACAAGGCGTTCCCGGAACTCCTGATGCGGCGTATGAATGATGACGGCGTGTATCAGCATCCCTTTGGTTCGGGTGATGTTGCCCCGATTATCGGTAAAGTCGGCACGGGGGTGGAACTCAACGAGCTGTACACCAACTTCAACCAGGGTGCTTTGAAGGAAAGCCAGAACGATTTTGACCTCGCCCTGGACGGTAAAGGCTTTTTTACGATAGATACCCCTTGGGGCGAGCGTTATACCCGTAACGGCTCGTTTCAGTTGGGGAAGGAAGGCTTTCTGGAAACCAAGGAAGGCTACCGCGTACTCGGCGAGAACGGTCCCTTGCGGGTCAAGGCGAACAATTTTCAGGTGGACAAAGACGGGGGGGTGTGGATCAACGCGGAATATGCCGATGATCCAAACGTCATGGTGGCCCGCGAACGGAATACCTGGGCGCAGACGGAGCTTTTGGACACCCTCAAGCTGGTGGAATTCGACCTGGACCGTTACTTGAAGAAACAGGGCTCCAGCCTCTACCGGTCTACCGAGACCTCCGGCGAGGCCCGGCTCATCGATCCGGGGAGACGGCCCCGGGTAGTGCAGGGCTTTACCGAAGCCTCCAACGTGGACCCCGTGGTGGAAATGGTGCAGATGATCGAGGTAAACCGGGCTTACGAGGCCAATCAGAAAGCGGTACAGAGCAGCGACGCCATGCTGGGGGCCCTGATTAACCAGGTTTCTAAGCTGGGATAGGAGAAATAGATGGTACGGAGTTTATGGACCGGCGCGTCCGGCATGATCGGCCAGCAGGCCAATATCGATACGATTTCCAATAATCTGGCCAACGTGAATACGTCAGGCTACAAGAAGGTGCGGGCCGACTTTGAGGATCTGCTCTATCAGACGGTGAAGACCGCCGGGACTCCCGCCACGGAAGATACCGTGGTGCCGGTGGGGATTCAGATGGGGCACGGCGTCAAGGTCGCCGCCACTCAGCGGATGTTCAGCCAAGGCTCCCTGCAAAACACCGAGAACGTCTACGATATGGCCATTCAGGGCGAAGGCTTCTTCCGTATCCAGATGTACGACGGTTCCTCCGCCTATACCCGCGACGGGGCCTTTAAGGTGGATTCCGACGGGCGGCTGGTAACGTCCAACGGCTATTGGGTGCTGCCGGAGATCACCATGCCTGAAAACTTCCTGCCGCAGACCATCGCCGTTACCCAGAACGGACGGGTAACGGTGAAGATTCCAAATTCCGATGAACCGGTCCAGGTGGGACAGCTCGAACTCTACCGGTTCCCCAATCCCGTGGGGCTTTCCGCGGTGGGAGAGAACCTCTTCAAAGTAACCAACGCTTCGGGGGACCCCATTCCGGGCCGCCCCGGCTACGAGGGTATGGGAACCATCGTCCACAAATTCCTGGAGATGAGCAACGTGTCGGTGGTACGGGAAATGGTGGACCTCATCGTGGCGCAGCGGGCTTACGAGTTTAACTCCCGGACTATCCAGACCAGCGATAATATGCTGGGAACCGCCACGGGCCTGAAACGGTAAACGCGATGGACATCGAAGCCCTGGGAGCCCGCTATCTGGATAAGAGCCGCTACGCTTCTCCCCTGGCGGACCGCTTGAGCGGCGAAGCCGCCGGTGATTTCGCGGAGGCCCTGAACCGGGCCCGTGAAGCGGAGCCTTCAAACAAAAAGCCCCGGATAGATAAGACTGATAAGCTCTACGAGCAGTGCGAAGCCCTGGAGACTTTTCTGGTAAAAAATCTTATCACCGGGATGAGAAATACGGTGCCGAAGTCTGAATTCCTTTCCGGCGGTTTCGCGGGCAAGATGTACGAGGATATGCTCTACGACGAGTACGCCAAGGACTTCACCCAGAACGCCAACTTCGGCCTGGCGGAATTGGCCTACCTGGAGCTGACCGGCCAGCGCGGCGCGAAGCTCCAAGGTTAAGCGTGAGAGGGGGCCGGGGGTGGAACCTCCGCAGCCGTTCGATAATACCGAATAAATCAGTGCTTTCTTAAGTTCCCGCAAGCCGTTATCTGCCCTCCTCTGGAAGAAGCGGCCCGCGCTGCCGCGTTCTGCTTGACAATAATGTTAGTAGAAATTAACATTAACGTATATCCGGGCCGGTTTGCCGGACATCAGCGGATAAAAGGAGTTGTTATGAGCGCGGTATTGATAGGCGGTATGGACCGCCTGCACCGGGAGTATATTGAGACCGCTAAATCCCTTGGCGTTAATTTGAAAGTGTTTGCCGGACAGGAACGGAGCATCAAGAAACAGCTTGGCGGCGCGGACCTGCTGATCCTCTGTACCGGAAAAGTTTCCCATTCAGCCCGGCAGGAAGCCGCCAAACACGCATCCCTCAAGAAAATTCCCCTGGTGATGATCCATTCTTCCGGTGTTTCCTCCCTGCGCTGCTGTATCGCGGACTGTCTGCCCCTTCAAAAAGAAACCCGCTGCGGCGAATGTCCCGGATGCGGTAAGCGGTAATTTCATCCATACCCTGAACAGAACCGAATTTTTTAAGAATTTGGGGTAAAAGGGCTGGACACTATTTTGTTAGTATGATATAACATCAATGTAAGTCAATACTAACAAAATGGCTTGCGTATTTTACGGACATAAGGAGAACGGAGATGAGAAAGATACTGATCGTGTACTGGAGCGGTACGGGGAATACCGAGACCATGGCGAAAAAGCTGGCCGAGGGAGCGGGCAGCGCTGGAGCGGAGACGGTGCTCAAACCTGTTTCGGGCGCAACGCTCGATATGGTCAGGGAAGCGGGCGCGCTCGCCTTCGGCTGCCCGGCAATGGGCGCGGAAATCCTGGAGGACGGTGAAATGGAGCCTTTCATCAGCGGCCTTACCAAGGCGGACGTGGACGGAAAACCGGTGGGGCTCTTCGGTTCCTACGATTGGGGGGATGGACAGTGGATGCGCGATTGGGTAGGACGCATGAAAGACCTAGGCGCGATTGTTGACGGCGAGGGCGTTATCGCCCAGCTTGAGCCCTCCGGGGAAGCGCTGGATCAATGCTATGAGCTGGGCAAACGGCTTGCCGGTTAAAGGAGGAAAGAAATGCAAACACGTATTTTTGCGCGGGCCGCCGCAGTCCTTGTTTTGATGGGGATGGCTTTCTGCGCCTATGCGGAAGGGGACGGCGTTTCTATCGCGGACAAACTGCACCTGTCGCTGGACTTCAGCGCGTCAATCCTGTCGGTAGACAGCGAAGGTGTTATAGACAGCATGGCTGATGCGGGATTCTGGGATGACGGGACGGAATTCAGCTTGAGCTATGACAATGAGCTTTGGGGCGGGACCGCCTCGCTCGTATTCGGCGATGAAACGCTGCGTATTTTTAACGGAGAAATCGCCGATATGCTCGGCCAGTTCCCCCTGTCCATTGGTGAACTCTACGCTTGGATACAGCCCTTTGGGGGGATCGTCAAATTCACCGGCGGCGTTTTTGAAAACACCGATGGCATTGCGGATTACACCGATGATATTGACAACTTTGGCATGGGCGTGTTCATTGCGGGCGAAGACGGCGAGCCTTTCAGCGAACCTGAGGATTTTACCAACACGGCGCTTACCAGCGGCCTGCTGACGGACTTGATGTTCGGCCCCCTTACGGTACAGTTGCTTCTTGCGCCGAATTACAGCAAAGAAAGCGCGTCCGATCTTGCGTCCGGTTATTTCTCTCAGGTGGCAGGATCGTCAACATCCGTGGATGCGGGAGAACGGTTTTTCCGGCTGGGCGGCAGGGTGATCATTGACGCCGGTGTGGGAACGGTGGCGGTCATGGCAAAGACCTTCCGCTGGCCCATTGCGATAATGAACGCCGCGGAAAATCCATCGCCAGCCTATGAAGGCGTCAAAGCGGATTTTACCACCTTCGGCGCGTACTTCGACCTGACCGCGGTGGAGAATCTCGGCGTATCGCTGGGTTACACAGGATTTCTTCCCTATAACGATGCGGACGGCGTTGATAATATTCTGTGGAGCGGCATCGACCTCCGGGCGGCCTGGACCGGCATTGCGGGCCTGAGCCTCTCGACGCACCACAATATTTCTTTTGCTCAGGGCACGGAAAAGGACTGGTTGGGTTTGCTGCCCGGTGACGGCTCTTTCCTTACCCTGTATAACGCCATCGGCGCGACAGCGGAACTAAACGAAAAATTCAGCGTAAACGCCGAAATAGCGAATGTTTTCTCGAAAACCGATACCGGCGGAGACGAACCGGCGGTTGAGTTCGACAGCTTCTGGGCGGCGGGGAAACTCATTACCCGCGTAAACGATAACGCCGAATTCAGCGCCGGACTGAGGATCGATATTTCCAAAAGCGGCGATGACGACATGCTGACGGTTTTCAGTATTCCCATCGGCATCACGGTTTCGTTCTAAAAAAAAGAACCGGGGGCTGGGGGCAGACCTGGCCGCTTGCGCGGCGTATTATCAGCCTCCAGGCCCTCTCTGAAAAGGAAGCGGCCATGCCCGATGATCTAAAGCAGGTTATCATCAATCAGTGCGGCCCCGTGCTGCTGGGCGGAAAACCGGCGGCGCTGTTCACCCTGCGTTCAAAAGACGCCTTCGCCGCTTTGTCATCTCTCTTGCGCCGGCGCCTGGATGCACTGATCCTGCGGGAATCTGAAC
>JAITHH010000176.1 GCA_031280065.1 Treponema sp.
CGACAGCAAATTCGGCGACTCTGAACGCACTATTCGCGGAATCGCCTGGGGCGGCGATAAGTTTGTCGCGGTGGGACAAAAAGGCAAGATGGCGTATTCCACAAACGGCACAGAGTGGACGGAGGTAGCCAACAGCACATTCCCCACCTCCTCCCCTGACAAATCCATTCTCAGCATCGCCTGGGGCGGCGGTATGTTTATCGCGGCGGGCGGAGGCCAGATGGCGTATTCCGCAAACGGCGAATCCTGGACGGCGGTAGACAACAGCACAGCCACTAACGGTAACATCTACGGCATCGCCTACGGCGGCGGCAAGTTTGTCGCGGTGGGCGATCTCGGCAGGATGGCGTATTCCGCAGACGGCAAATCCTGGACGGCGGTAAGCGACAGCACATTCGGCGTTAGTTTCAACACCATCAACGGCATCGCCTGGGGCGGCGGTAAGTTTGTCGCGGTGGGCGATGGCGGCAAGATGGCGTATTCCGCAGACGGCGAATCCTGGACAGCGGTAGGCGACAGCACAGTCGGCGATGGTTTCAACACCATCAAGGGCATCGCCTGGAGCGGCGGTTAGTTTGTCGCGGTGGGCGCCAAGATCGCGTATTCCTCAGACGGCGAATCCTGGACGGCGGTAAGCGACAGCACATTCAGCTATGACGACACCATCAACGGCATCGCCTGGGGCGGCGGCACGTTTGTCGCGGTGGGCACTGACGGCAAGATAGCGTACTGCGCAGAATAAGGGCGTAATCCTGCAATGTCTGCAACCCGTCCCTGCGGGGGCGGGGGTTTTAACCGGAGAAAAAAGAAATGGAAACAGTGAATGTAATCATAGGAATAACCGGCGTTATCTTATCGGCGGCATCTCTGGCTGTTATGGTGTCCGGCATGAGGCTGGGCAAAAAGGCAATGTCCAAAAACGAGACCCTGTTCGGCAGGGAAGCCGAAGACCGGTATAACGCGATAAAAGACAAACTGTCCCTGCCCTATTCAGACAGCCTATGGGAAGGGGGAAACAAAATTATCCCGCAGTTTGAAGTAGAACGGAATTATTACCAGCGGCAAACAATGGAGGATGCATTAAAGGGTATCAATAGAATTGTCCGCTACTATTACAAAGACGCTGACGGCAAACCAATGGTAAAAATCTGGCGGCTTAAGTAGCGGAGGCACGTTTGTCGCGGGGGGCGATAGCGGCAAGATGGCGGTTTCCGCAGACGGCATAACATGGACGGCGGTAAGCAGCATATTCGAGGACGACTACGTCTACAGCATCGCCTGGGGCGGCGGCAAGTTCGTCGCGGGGGGCGCCAACGGCAGGATGGCGTACTGCGCAAAATAAGGGCCTATTCCAGTAACCGCGCTGTCCGGGAACTTCCGTTTCCGGGCGGCTTTTGTCAGTTTGCGGCGGACATTCAGTTTGCGGGCTGAACATCCGCCGCCCCCGTCATTCCGCCTTCGGAATCGCTGGCAAAACACATTCCCGGAACATATACTTGTCTTATCATTCGATCCATTGTATAATGATTTATTAAAACAATGGCGGTCCGTTACGCGGCGAGAGGGTCTATATGAAACATTTATTTGTGGTGAATCCGCGATCTTTCAGATATAACCCAGGCTCGATGCAGCATATCATCAGCCGGATACATCAGTGTTTCTCCGGCGCCGAAAGCGAAGACTACTTTGTGCATATCTCCCAGTTTCCCCGTGACGCGGTGGGGCTGATCCGTTCCTTCGCCGGCGCTGCCCGCAAAGAAACCGCCGTCAGAGTCTACGCCGTGGGGGGAGACGGCATCCTCTTTGACTGTCTTAACGGGATTATGGGCTTCAAAAATACCGAATTAGCCGCCGTGCCCTGCGGACGCACCAACAGCTTCGTGCAGAGCTTCGGCAAACACAACGCGGCCCGCTTCCGGGACCTGCGTTTGCAGATAAGCTCCCCGGCGGTTCCCATCGATGTGATGAAGGCGGGGAGCAACTACGCCCTGAATTTCTGCCTGGCGGGGACTGAATCGCTGGCCCTGCGTTACGCCTGCGGCTTCCATGAGGCGATGGATGCCAATGGCCGGATGGGCCGGTGGCTGGCCCGGCTGCTCTACGAAGCCGCATACATAGCGTCGGGGCTCGCCGCCTGCGCGAACGCCGCGCTGCTGCGGCAGTATTACACGATCAGCGTGGACGGCGAAGACCTCAGCGGCCGCTACCGGGGCCTCAACATCGCCAATGGCGGCTGTTACGCCGGTAAACTGCACCCCGTAACCGGCGCGCGGCCTGACGACGGCGTATTGCACATCCTCTTTGCACAGGGCGGCTCCGTGCCGGGGACGCTGGGGCTCCTTCCCTTCTACCTGTGGAAGCGGCATACCGGCGCATCCCGCCGGGAACTCTTCATTAAAAAGGCCCGGACTATCAGCATCCGCTCCGAAACGCCTATCTTGATAGGATTGGACGACATTGTGTTCTATGAGACCAGCCTGACGGTGGAACTCCTGCCCGGGGCGCTGCGCTTTGTGGACGTGAGCGCGCCTCGTGGCGCAGGGGGTGCGCAATGATCAAAACAACGCCGGATAGACCGGTTCTGCCGCTGGCGCTCTTGGCTGTAACCGTGTTCGGCTCTGTCAGTATCGTGGAAGCCGCCGATCAGGATCAGCGGACGCTCCTGGCCACCATAGGCGCGCTGGCCGTGTCGTTCGTCCTGATCATCATCCTGGACCGGATGGACAAGCTGGTTAAAAAGGCGTTCTCCATTCCCTTTGCCCTGTACCTCCTGCATATCGCCGCGTCCCTGTATACGGGTAACTTTTGGGACTTCTTCCCCCTCTGCCTGGGCATCTCGTGCCTGGGGACGCTCTATTTCAAGCCCCGCGAACTGGGCCGCTATATCGTCCTGTCGAATATCATTTCGATTGTCCTGCTCGCGCGGAAGATTCCCCTGACCAAGCTCGAAGGGGGCCTCCTCGTTGACCTGGGATTCAACGAAGTGCTGCTCAACTGGCTCATCTCCCTGGGCGGCTCCTGCTTCCTCTACCTCGTGGCGTCGTCCACCGCAAAGCGGAACAACGCGGAGAAACGGGCGCGGTATTCGTTTTCCTCGCTGCTTGCCGCCACCCCGAACCACATCGTCATGCTGGACGCGCTGAACCGGGTAACGTATATCAGCAAATCGCTGCTGGATATGTTCCATATAATGAGCGCTGAAATGGCCGTGGGACGGCCCCTGTTCGACATGGTTGATTCCGCGGAATTGAAAGACATCCTCTATAGTATTTTAACGCGGCCCCGCGCATACCAGTCCACCCAAAAAGTCCGTGTCGGGTCCAAGACCTATTACTTCGAGATTATCTGCGACTTTCTGCCCGGCTCCGCCGGGGGCCGGTTCCTCATCCTGATCGACCATACCCCGGTCATGCGGGCGCGGCTTGAGGCGGAAGAGGCGTCCCAGTCCAAGAGCGCGTTCCTGGCGACGATGAGCCACGAGATACGCACCCCCCTGAACGCCATCATCGGGCTGTCGGAAATCGAACTTCAAAAGAAACTGCCCAAAGACCTCCAGCGGGGTTTGGAGAAGATATACAATTCAGGAACCAGCCTGCTGGCGATCATCAACGACATTCTGGACATTTCCAAGATCGAGGCGGGCAGTTTTGAGCTTGTGCCCATCGAATACGAGGTCGCCAGCATGGTGAACGACACGGTGTATCTGAACATGGTGCGGATCGGCGCGAAACATATCGCCTTTAAGCTGGAAATCGACGGCTCCATCCCCCGCAGGCTCCTGGGCGATGAACTGCGGGTCAAACAGATACTCAACAACCTGCTGTCCAACGCCATCAAATACACCGAGGCGGGAACCGTCCTCCTCAAGATCACCTGGGAGCAGCGGGATAACGACGCCCTCATCACCTTTGAGGTAAGCGATACTGGCCGGGGCATCCGCCAGGAAGACCTGCCCAAACTCTTCTCCGAGTACCGGCAGCTTGACGCCAAGGCGAACCGGCATATCGAAGGCACGGGCCTGGGCCTGTCCATCACCAGAAATCTCCTGTACATGATGGACGGCGGTATCATCGTAAAAAGCGTCTACGGCCAGGGCAGCACGTTTACGGTGCAGCTTCCCCAGCCCATCCGGGACCCCAATCCCATCGGGGACATTACCGCCCGGAACCTGGAGATGTTCCGCTACAAGGACATCCGCCAGAGCCGGGGGCTGTCCCTTGCCCGAAACTACATGCCCTACGGCAGAGTGCTGGTGGTGGACGATGTGGAAACCAACCTGGATGTGGCGAGGGGGCTCCTGCTCCCCTACGGCCTGGACATTGACTGCGTGGCAAGCGGGCAGGAAGCGGTGGATAGAATTCACGCGGTGAGCCAGGGCAGCGCGGCCCGCTACGACCTGATCCTCATGGATCACATGATGCCCGGTATGGACGGCGTTGAGGCGGTCCGGATCATCCGTAATGAAATCACCGGCGACTACGCCCGGTCGGTTCCCATCGTGGCGCTCACCGCGAACGCCTTGGCGGGCAACGAGGAGATGTTTCTGTCCAAGGGCTTTAACGCCTATATTTCCAAGCCCATCGACATCATGCAGCTTGACGTGGTGCTGAATACCTGGGTGCGGAACAAGCAGTCCAAGGAAACTCTGATGCAGGCGGAAATTGAAAAAGCCGCCCGCTCAGACGGCGAGGTGGAAGACGCGCCGGGTGTTTTGGACAGCCTCACCCTTGAAGGCATCGATCTGGCCCAGGGCAAGGAGCGCTACAACAGTGAAGCGTCCTACCTGGACATTCTCCGTTCCTATCTCCGGCATACCCCGCCGCTGTTGGAGAAACTGCACGGCCCCTCCCTGGAAACCCTCGCGGATTATGCGGTGGTGGTCCACGGCTTGAAAGGGTCGAGTTACGGCGTCTGCGCCAACGCGGTGGGCCAGGAAGCGGAGGCGCTGGAAGCCGCGTCCCGGGCGGGGGACTTCGAGTATGTACAAAAAGCCAACGGGCCCTTTATCGAATCAACCGGGCGGCTGCTCGTCGATCTTGAAGCGGCGCTGAAAAAGGCCGCCGCGAGACAGGGGGCCAAGCCCTCCGCGCCCCGGCCTGACCAGGCGCTCCTTGACCGGCTCTTGGACGCGGCGCGGCACTACCGTACTTCCCAGATGGAAGAGATCGTCAAGGAGATTGAATCCTTTGCGTATGAATCCGAGGGGGAACTGGCGGTCTGGCTGCGCGAACAGATGGATGCGCTGGAATACGACGCCATTCGGGACCGGCTTGCAGGCCGGCAGGACGGGAAAACCGGATAACAGGGAAGGATATGAAGTCAATTCTGATCGTAGATGACAACCTCGTGAGCCTCAGACAAATCGCCGCCCAGTTACAGGACAGCTATGAGATTTCCCTGGCAAAGTCAGGCGAACTGGCCCTCCAGATATGCGCCCATGAAAAGCCGGACCTGATCCTCCTGGATATGGAAATGCCCGGCATGAACGGCCTTGAGACCCTTGCCCGCCTGCGCCAAGACCCGTCCCTGGCCGAAATTCCGGTGATCTTCCTCACCGGCGCAAGCGGCGCGGAGGCGGAAGCCAAATGCCTGGAAGCCGGCGCGGAGGACTTCATCTCCAAGACCGCCCACGGCAAGCTGATCCGCTACCGGATAGAGACGCAGTTGGAATACGCCGCCCACCGTTTTCACCCCCAGCGCGTCGTCAGCGAGATGGAAGACGCCCTAGGCTTCTCCTTCGCGGAACTGGTGGAGTGCAAGGACCGCAACGCGGCGGGCCATATCGCACGGGTCAGCCGCTACGCGGAACTCCTCGGCCAGGACCTCTTGGAACAGGGGTGCTTCGGCGCGGAACTCAAAGCGGAGGATATACCCATGATACGCCGGGCCGCGCCCTTCCACGACATCGGGAAGATCGGGATAAGCGACCTCGTCCTCCTCAAGCGGGGGCCCCTGACCGATGAGGAACGGCGGGAAGTTCACCGGCATACCATCATCGGCGGCCAAATGCTGGACCTTATGTACGGCCGTGCGCCCCATCTGCCCTATTTGAAAATGGCAAAAGTGATTGCCGAGGGCCACCATGAACGGTACAATGGAGAAGGGTATCCCCGGGGCCTTAAAGGAGACCAGATTCCCCTCTGCTGCCGTATCATGGCGGCGGCCAATGTCTACGATAGCTGTGTTACCGACCGGGTTTACCGCAAGGGGCTGTCCCACGAAGCCGCCTGCGGGATCATCCGGGACGGGCGGGGGACGGAATTCGATCCCCGCGTGGCGGACGCCTTTGAGCGGCTGCGGGACGCCTTTGCCGTCGAGGATGTCCGCTCGAAACAGCAGATAAAAAGTATGGGTTGGAGTGTTTTCCATGAAACAGATATTAATAGTTGACGATAATATCTCCATTCTCAAACAAATCGCCGCGTATCTGGCCGGGTGTTACGATATATTCCTGGCAAAGTCGGGGGACCTGGCCCTCCAGATATGCGCCAAGGAAAAGCCCAGCCTGATCCTCCTGGACATCGAGATGCCCGGTATGGACGGCTTTGAACTCATGTACCGGCTTAAGCGCAACCCCCTCCTCGACCAGATTCCGGTGATCTTCCTCACCGCCAGCCCGGATCAGGAAACCGCGCTCAAATGCCTGGAGACCGGCGCGAGGGACTGCATCGCCAAGCCGCCGGAAAAGGC
>JAITHH010000191.1 GCA_031280065.1 Treponema sp.
TTAGTACCGGACAATACTAAGGGCGCATGGCCGCGGACCGGTTTTTCTCATTCTCCGGTCCGCGGCTCCTTTTTTATGACCCGGCCCGCCTGCTATCGAATGAGTGCGCGGACTTGCTCTATAGAAAGTTTTGCGGTTTCCGCAGTCTCTTCAGCCGTCCACCCTTTCGCCAGAAGATTCCGGGCTATCTCCATCTTGGCCTGTTCAAAACCTTTGGCCCGGCCTATAGATTCTCCCTCGTCGCGGCCTAACATTCTACCTTGAACCATGCCCTCTCTCCGGCCTTCATTTCAGCCCGCTTCACGGGCGGCATCTCGGACAGTCTCCATCTCCGAGCGGTAGTCCATCTCCGCCTTCTCCCGGGACAGCTGCATTCAAATGTTCAGGGAGGATTTCGCGGTTGAGAACTTTGACGCTGACGGCCGCTCTGCCGATACAAGCGCAGAGGAGGAGGCGGCGGCGTTTTGTCTGGCGGGGCGCCTGATTTCGGGGTTAGTTAAAGCGGTTAATGGTCTCATATCTATGATACGGCGCGGCTGCGTATTTTGCTTCAATGGGCGGGGAAATTTTTTCTCTTTAGGCGAGCGGGCAAACGGGGGGGCCGGGGACGCTCGGAACCTCTGCGGGGACGCTCGGAACGTGTCAGGGGACGCTTTGAACGTCTGCGGAGACGTTCTGAACGTGTCAGGGGACGCTCGGAACGTCTACGAGGACGTTCTGAACGTGTCAGGGGATGCTTTGAACGTCTGCGGGGACGTTCTGAACGTGTCAAGGGACGCTTTGAACGTCTGCGGAGACGTTCTGAACGTGTCAGGGGATGCTCGGAATGTCTACAGGGACGTTCTGAACCTCTCCAGGGACGTTCTCTGGATGTCCCTGGCGGCGATATAGACACCCCAGGCGGTTATATGGACAGCCCGGACGCTTAGAAATGCGTTAACGGAGACGGGAAATGCGCCCCTCATGCTATACCGCCCGCCGGGGAAATTCAGCGAAAAAAGCCGGAACCCAGTACGATTCGCCGGTGAGCGCGCTGAATTGCCTGGGGGATATGTGCCGGCACTTCCCTAATCACGCCGGAGATAGTATACTGTTATATCCATAAAGAAGGGAGAAACCAATGAACACCGAAATCAAAGCGGTCCACTTTACCCTGCGGGACGATACCCGCGCTTATCTGGAGCGGAAAATCGCCCGTATCCATAATGCGGAGAACATGATCGTTGATATGCTCTTCACCCTGACCAAGGAAAAGGATTTTTCCGCGGAGGCGACCATTAATTTCCGCTGGGGGGTGTCGGTTCATGTTAAAGAAACTGATTTTGAACTCAACGCCGCC
The DNA here is from genome assembly GCA_031280065.1 of Treponema sp. The sequence goes on from JAITHH010000191.1 coordinate 1,340, forward strand.
ATTGATAAGCTCATTGACCGGCTGGAAATCAAGATAACCAAGGAAAAAGAGAAGGTCAAGAATATTAATGGCAAGGAAGCGGCGGCGGAAAAACGGCGCGGAGAAGAATAGGCGGCGGTTTTCCAGCAACAGATGCCCTGCGGGAACGCTGATTTATTGGCGCGCAACGGTGCGCGGGAAATAGACGCTGCCTCATGAAAGCAGCCTGCCGCTCCCGCGCGGCTGTTATTCAGCGCTTCCCTTGGGAATGTCCGCCGCCTGTTTTTCTTCTTTTGAGGCGTCAATGCGGTCTTTTATGTCCGCGATACCGATACAGATAGCGATAAGTCCGATAAACCCGGCGAGTACCGGCAAGGCCCCCCGCAGAAAAATCAGCACATCATCACGCCACCCCAACCCGGCGGGGAGAATCGCGCCCAGCGCGGCAAGAATAATCACGATGCCCAAAACAAGTGTTTTCATAATTTCCTCCTGAATATCGAATTCCTATTGTTTGCGGTATTTTTGAGAAGCCATCACCACAAAGGCGGCTAGAAAGAGCCCTACCGGCAGATTGTGGAACAAGATGGATGCCGCCGGCACCGAACCGATGACCAGCGCCTGGCCGAATATTCCGAATATTTCCAAAATCGAATACACGGCCTCCAAGTAAACAGCAATCACGCCCATTACCATAAGCATCCAGGGCAGATCCCGCACTTTCGACCACACCATAATAGCAAAAAAAGCCGCCGCCGCTCCCAGCGTCAGCCGGGTTGAAATATAGAGAACCTCGCCCGCGTCCATACTTATAGTAATATAGGATTACCGGAGTATTTTCAAGGAACCCGTACCCTAATGCAGCATGATCTGGCCGCCGGTAACGGGGACCGCCTGGCCGGTTTCGTACTCCTGCTCCACAATATAGTAGACGGCCCGCATCACGTCCGCGCCCGTACAGCCCCGCTTCATAGGAACCTTGGCCTCGTAAAAGGCGCGGACGTCGGCGATGGACTTGGCCCCCGGAACCTTGCCCGCGGTGAGATACTGAACAAACAGCCCCTTTTCCGGGTCAGACCACAGGGGGCCGTCAAAGAAATTCCCTGGGCAAATCGCGTTGACCTTGATGTTGTAATTCACCAGTTCCAGGGCGAAGCTGGCGGTTAGGCCGATGCCGCCGAACTTGCCCCCCGCATACGCGCCGTTTTTGTTGGAACCCTCCAGGCCGGACTTGGAGTTGATCTGAATGATGTCCGTCTTCCAGTCCGGCGCGGTCCGGTGCTGCCGGCGCAGCAGCCGCCCCGCGTGTTTTGCCATAATAAAGAAGCCCGTGTAGTTGATGTCCGTAACCAAGCGGAATTCCCCCAGGTCCTGCTCCAGGACGCTGCCCGCCCGGAGCACTCCGGCGTTGCTCACGCAGAGGTCCAGCCCTCCGGCGGCCTCCGCCACCGCGCTGAACATCCCCTCCACCGACGCCTCATCCGCCACATTGACCGTTACGGGAATCGCCGCGGTCCGCTTTTCCCCGGCGTTGATTCGCTGGGCAAGGGCTTGTGCCCCCTCCATGTTGAGGTCCGCGATAAAAACCAGCGCCCCGGAGGCGGCCAAGCCCCGGACAATCTCTTCCCCAAAGCCCTGAGCGCCCCCCGTAACCAAGGCGATGCGGTTCTTCACCACCCCGTTCCGGCGGCCCGCGTCAAGCCCTTCGCCCGGCTGGGAAGGACGCGGACGGGGCCCCTCCCAAAGAGAGCCGTTACGCTCTTCCCGGCGCACACGGGCCGCGTCAACGTTCTGATCCGCCCAATACAGGGCGGCAAGGGCCGTGCCCTGGCGTATGGCCACGCAGGACGGCATCTTCCTCGTATTCCTGGGCTTGGTGGCGGCCTCCACTCCGGATGGGGCCATCTCGAATTCCCACGCGGCAAAGGCTTCATGAACCATCTTCGCCGCTATGCCCTCGTCCAGACGCCCGCCGTTCCAGGCGGAACCTATATCCACGGAAATCGCTTCCGGGGGAATCTCGCCGCCGGAACCGTCATACACCACCACCCAGGGGGTTTCGGCAGCGCAGAGATACTGCCCCCGAATAATCGACGCCATCGCGGAATAATCAAAGCTGTTCATCGTTTACCTCGATACTTATAATAATCAATCATATCATCCGGCGTTCAGCCGGCAAGCTCCTCGATAACCTTGCAAACACTGAAAGCCGGTTCTTCCGGGTGTTTCAAATCCAAACTCCGGCCCGCCTTGGCATAGGCGGCCAGCCGCGCTTGCAGGGGCATTGCGGCCAGCGGGTTCTCCTTCGAGAACAGGCCGAATTTTCTGTCCGCCGACCCCAGCCGTTCATGGGCGATCAGGGCCCAGGTGGTATCAATAAGATGACGGAACGGCGGCTGGAGCACTTCCGGGCAGTTAAAGGACTGACGGGAGCTGTTGATGTCCACGCCGGAAATCTCCATAAAACCCCGCTCGCCGCAGAGCCGCTGGACCCGCCGGAGCTGCTCCTCCGTGTTCCGGGGGGGCATGTAGGCAACCGCCCGGTAGCCCAGCCGGGCAAGCTCCGCAAAAAGCTCGTCCAGATAGGCGTCCTCGAAGCGCTCGGCCCGTTTGTCTCCGGTAGGCGATTCACCCACATCCCCCAGGTAGGCGTAGGCGGGAATCGCGCCGATGGCGTTGGCAAAGGCCGTTACCCGCTCCGCCGGAATCGCCTCCGCTTCCCCCGGCTGGATGAATATCCGGGGGAGGAAGCCCGACTTGAGTATCCCCAGGAGGTCGAAGAGGTAATGGGGGTTGCCGCCGTCCTCCAAGAGGGCGCGTATCTTGGGGGGAATGTCCGCGTCCAGGGCTTTCCGAAGCCCTCCGGCAAGCCGGTCGCCTTTCCCGTATTTCTGGATGAATTTCCTCGCCGCCGCCGCGAGAAGGTGCCGCTCGGTAATTCCCCCGCCCTCGGCGGCTTTGGACTGATCGTAGATGTCCCGCTCAAAATCGATGGCTTCAAGGCCGCCCGCGGTGAGGATGCCATTAGCCGTCCTGGTCATGGCCTGGGTGCGCTTGATCCGCTCCGCCTGGATGGGCTTGAGGAATTCCCTTACCCGGCCAAGCTCCTGCCGGGGTATTCCCTGGACGGTCATGTAGACGATTCCCTCAGAGTCGGGGTTGTTGATCTTCCTCCCGGCAAAGGGGCCGGGTCTGCCGTCCGCGCCGGTCTTGAAACTCACCCGCAGCTCAAAGCCCGCGCAGCCCCCGATGCCGAGGATGCCGCAGGCGGCAAGCATCTCCTCCGCTGCGGCAATGGAGTCATGATCCACTGAGCCAGCCGCGCCCAGCCCCGCATCCCGCCCCCGCAGGGCCGCCATGCTGGGGGTGTAGGGGCTGAAGCTGTATATCGTGTGAATGTGGTTGTTGATTTCCCGCAATTCATCAGCGTTTCCCGTGGATGCGGCTTCTAAGCGGCTCAGACATTCCAGCCGTTCAGCCGGGGCCGCGCCGGGGTTGTTTATCGTTTCCAGCAGTTCCATTGTTTCCTTGTATTAACGGTGATATGGAGTATAGATCAATATCCCTCTTATGAAAAGCCCGCTTACAGCGGGCAGGAGGGCATGGCCGCTTGGAAAGCACGGGCCCTCCGGTCGGCGGACGCTTCGTTTCGATTCCCCGCATTACTTGCGGAATAAACGATTTCGAGCCAAGACGGGGAATCGCCCTCCAGTCGCAAACATCCTGTTTGCTCCTTTCGGGCCGCCTTCGCGTCCTGCCGGCGCCATCCATGGCGCCTTTTCCTCCCTCCGGTCGGCGGACGCTTCGTTTCGATTCCCCGCATTATTTGCGGAATAAACGATTTCGAGCCAAGACGGGGAATCGAACCCCGGACCTGCGCATTACGAGTGCGCCGCGCTACCGACTGAGCCATCTTGGCGTTGAGGATATGATAGTGGGAAGAATAGAGAATGGCAAGTAGGTATAGCGATTCCGGTACTGGCTCACTCCGCTGATCCTTGTTATCTGTTTTCCGATTGATTAGAGTTTAAGCATCGTCCCGCCGGAAAAGCCGGAGGGATGCGGAATTCCATTGCGAAGGAGCAAATTTATGAAAGAGATTATCGGTATTCAAGTCCGGTACAACCAGGA
>JAITHH010000202.1 GCA_031280065.1 Treponema sp.
AAGAATATTACCGTCCGAGTCAGATCAATACGCACGGGATTTACGGCAGAGGGCTTCAAATAAGCAAAATCAAAAGATTGACCCTTGAGGAGTTTGAGGATGAACCGGTAATCGCGGCAGAGCCGAATTTTAGGAAAGGTTTGATAGGAATGCATCATTTGCATCAACTGGAAAACAATTTTGTTTTTGATGTATGTTATAAAAAATTATGAAGAAATAGGACTGGAAAATAAAAGCCCGCCGCCGTCCGTGGCGGCGGCTAACGCGGCAGAAAAAACGGCGCCTAACAGGTCTGTTTACGCGCAGACCCGCTTGCGGGTCTGCCTCCCGCCAGGGCACGTTGACCCAGCTCTATGCGGCCCGGCCCCTCAGCCTAAATAGGCCGCCTTAACCGCGTCATCCCGCAGGAGTTCTTCCGCCGGACCGCTTTTGATAATCTCCCCGGTCTCCAGAATATAAGCGCGGCCCGCAAGCCGCAGGGCCTTATACGCATTCTGCTCCACCAGCACCACCGCCGTCCCCGCATCGTTGATCCGCTTAACCACCGAAAAAATCTCATCCACCAGAATCGGCGCCAAACCCATAGAAGGCTCGTCCAAAAGCAGCAGCCGGGGCTGGGCCATCAATGCGCGGCCCATCGCCAGCATCTGCTGCTCTCCCCCGGAAAGCGTACCCGACGCCTGATGCCGCCGCTCCTTGAGCCGGGGGAAAATTCCGTAAACCATCTCCAAATCACGCCGTATGCCGGGCCGGTCCCGCCGCAGATACGCCCCCATCTCCAGGTTATCCCGCACCGTAAGATTGGCGAAAATCCGGCGGCCTTCGGGCGACTGCACCAGCCCCATCGCCACAATCCGGTCAGGCGGCAGGGCGCTGATGTCCTGCCCGTCAAAAAACACCCGGCCAGACGCCTTCTTGATAATGCCGGACACCGCATGCAGCGCCGTCGTCTTCCCCGCCCCGTTGGAGCCGATCAGGGTGATGATCTCCCCTTGCGCCGCCTCGAAAGAAATTCCCCGCAGGGCCCGGATAGCCCCGTACTGTACGCACAGGCCCTCAACCCGCAGCAGCGGCCCCTCATCCGCCCGATCAGCCATAACCGGCCTCCCCGCTCATCGCGTCCTCTCCCAGATACGCCTTGATCACCACCGGGTTCCGCTGAATCTCCTGGGGCAGCCCCGCCGCAATCACCCGGCCATAGTCCAGCACGATAAGCCGCTCGCAAATTCCCATCACCAGACGCATATCGTGCTCGATCAGGAGGATCGTCAGGTGAAATTCCTTCCTTATAAAGGTGATGAGTTTCATCAGTTCGGCGGTCTCCTGGTTGTTCATGCCCGCGGCAGGCTCGTCCAAGAGAAGCAGGAGGGGATTCGACGCCAGGGCGCGGGCGATCTCCAGCTTCCGCTGTTCCCCATAAGGCAGATTCCGGGCCAGTTCGCGCTTCTTGTGGTCTATCTTGAACAGGGCCAGGAGTTCTTCGGCCCGCTCCGCCATGCGCCGCTCGTCATCGGCAAAGCGGGGGAAGCGGAAGAGCGCGTCCAGGGGGCTGATCGTCCGCTGCCCGTGCAGGGCGATACGCACGTTGTCCTCCACGGTGAGCTTGCCGAAAAGCCGGATGTTCTGGAAGGTACGGGCTACGCCCAGACGGTTCAGCATGGCCGGGCTTTGGAGCCTGGAACGGCGGAAGGGCCCCTGCGGCCCGCTTTGCCCCAGGGTATGCACCCGTCCCCGGCGATCCCAGAGGGAAATCTCCCCCCCGGTGGGGCTGTATATCCCGGAGAGCATATTGAAGACCGTGGTCTTCCCCGCGCCGTTGGGCCCGATGAGCCCTGCCAGTTCCCCGGCGTAGAGTTCGCAGGAAAAGCCGCTCACCGCCCGCAGGCCCCCAAAGACGATGGAAAGGTCCGCCGCCTTGAGCAGCACATCACCCCGTCCATGGGGCTGTTCGGCCATCACGCATCCCCCTTCCGGCGGATCATGCGGAACAGACGGTTCCACACGCCCATGATGGACAGCTCCCGCTCGCCGAGCAGTCCCTGGGGCCGGAAGAGCATCACGAGGATCAGGATCAGGGGGTAGATCAGGAGCCGGTAATCCTGGAGGAAGCGGAGGAATTCCTGGAGATAGGTGAGCACGTATGCCGCCAGGATCGAGCCGGTCATGGAACCCATGCCCCCCAGGACCACGTAGATCAGAAAGTCAATGGACTTGAGGAACTGGGCCAGATCGGGCTTGACGAAGCCCACCACCATTGCGTAGAGCGCGCCGCCGGTTCCCGCGATAAAGGCGGCGATGACAAAGCCCAGCATCTTGTAGCGGAAGACATCAATGCCGTTGGAATTCGCCGCGATCTCATCCTCCCGGACCGCGAGTATCGCCCGCCCGTAGGTGGAGCGGAGGAAATTCTGGAGCAGCGCCGTCAGGAGGATCAGCATCGCGGTAACGATTGCAAAGGCCAATTCCCCGTTCATCACCATGACCGTGGTGAACTGCCTGCCGTTAGGTCCGCCGGTGAGGGCTTTGAGGTTGATGAATACCACCCGGATGATCTCCCCAAAGCCCAGCGTAACGATGGCCAAGTAGTCGCCGGAGAGCTTCAGTACGGGAAAACCGATGAGAAAACCCGCGAGGGCGGTGAGGAGCACCGCGCAGAGGGCGGCCAGGGGCAGGGGGAAGCCCAGATCGAAGCTGAAGAATATGCAGGAATACGCCCCGATAGCCAGAAAACCGGCTTGACCCAGGGAAAGCTGGCCGGTAACGCCCACGATCATGTTCACCGACACGGCCATGATGGCGTTCACGCCCCCCATGGTGATGACCCGCGCCGTGTACACGTCGAGAATCCCGATCCGCATCAACAGGAGGGGGAGGATCACCGCCAAAACACCCGCGCCGGAGAGGATCGCCGTTGAACGGAAGGGGAATTTACCCGCCATGACTACACCTTCACCCGGATTTTCCTGCCTAGAATTCCCGCCGGCTTAATCAGCAGCACGATGATCAGGATGGAAAAGGAGATCGCGTCGCTGTATTGGCTGGAAATGAACCCCTTGGTAAAGGTCTCGGCGACGCCCAGGATAAAGCCGCCCAGCATGGCGCCGGGGATGGAGCCGATGCCCCCCAGCACCGCTGCCACGAATGCTTTGAGGCCGGGCATCATGCCCATGAGGGGGTTCACCTGGGGGTAGGCCGATGCGTAGAGCACTCCCCCGGCGGCGGCCAGCACCGATCCAAGGGCAAAGGTGAAGGATATGACGCCGTTTACCGAAATCCCCATGAGGCTGGCCGCCGCCGCGTCATAGGAAACGGCCCGCATGGCCTTGCCGCGCTTAGTGTAGTTGACGATGTAATTCAGCGCCAGCATGAGCAGCGCCGACAGGATGATCACGATGATCTGGATGTTAGAAATCGAAAGTCCGCCGCCAAGCTGAATGGTAACCACCTCGGGCCGGGGAAACTGGCGCGGGTTGGGGCCGATGAAGGGCAGCACCCGCGCCCCGTTCTCCAGGATCAGACTGACCGCGATGGCGGTGATCAGGGAATTGAGGCGGGGCGCTGAACGCAGGGGCCGGTAGGCGAGGCGCTCAATGCCGATGCCGAATCCCGCGCAGACGATCATGGAGACCGCAAAGGCCAGCAGCATCCCCGCCGGGCCCGCGCCCAGCGCGCCCAGCACAAAGAAGGCGGCGTAAGCGCCCACCATCAGAATGTCCCCATGGGCAAAGTTGATAAGCAGCACAATGCCGTAGACCATGGTATAACCCAAGGCGATCAGGGCGTAGATAGACCCCAGGGACACGCCGTTTATCAACTGCTGCAGTACAATCACGCTGACACCGCTTCTCTATGCCGCCGCGCCGGGCCCCTTACTTGGGAGTAACGGTGGTCTTGTAGACATTGGCCAGCTTGCCGTCCTTCCTGACGATTTCCAGGATGGACGCGCCCTTGATGGGGTTGCGGTTTGCGTCAAAGCGGATGCGTCCGGTTACATACGCGCCGTTCAGTTTCGCTATGGCGTCCTTGACCGCCGGGGGATCGAAGGTCCCCGCAGCCTTGATTCCGTCAGCCAGGAGCATCATGGCGTCATAGCCCAGGGCGGCAAACTGAGAAGCGGGCCGGTTAAACTTGGCCTGGAACGCTTTGACAAAGCTGACGCCACGGGGGTCCGTGGTGTCCGAGGCGAATCCGGCGGACCAGAACCCGTTAAGCACTTCGTCTCCGGCATTGTCGATCAGGCTGTCCCAGCCGTCACCGCCCACGAGGGCGCAGGAGACTCCCTGGGCGCGGAGCTGTTTGGCCTGGAGGGACACGTCGTTGTAGTAGTTGGGCAGGTATACCAGGTCCGGGCTGGCCGCCTTGATGCGGGTAACTTGGGCGTTAAAATCCACGTCTCCAGTCTGGTAGGCTTCGTCTGCGGCGATCTGGCCGCCCAAATTCTTGAACTGGGTCTTGAAAGCCTCGGCCAGGCCGGTGTTGTAGTCCGCGCCGGCGTCGTAGAGGACCGCGGCCCGGCGGCTTCCCAGGGTGTCGTAGGCGAAGTCCGCGCCGACAATCCCCTGGAAGGGATCGATGAAGCAGGCCCTGAAGATGTAGTCTCCGGCCTTGGTTACGTCGATATTCGTTGCCGAGGGGGTCATCAGAACCACCTTGGACTGCTGGGCCAGGGCGGTTATAGCCTGGGTGGGCCCCGATGTGCTGGAGCCGAGGATCAAAGAAATCTTATCTCTGGAAACCATTTTGGTGAAGGCGTTGACCGTTTTTTCGGCGTTCCCTTCATCATCTTCCGAAACAAGGACGATTTGTCTGCCCAAAAGCCCTCCGGCGGCGTTGATCTCGTCCGCCGCGAGCAGGGCGCCGTCTCTGCTCTCGTTGCCGTAGTAGGCCACCGGGCCTGAAAGCGGAAAAATCGCCCCGATAGACACCGCGCCGCTCCCCGCGCCTCCCCCGCCCTGAGCGCCGCCGCCGGCAAAGGCCGCGGGGACTGCGGCGCAGAGCGCAATTAATAAAGCGCCAATCTTTTTCATGTATTACTTCCTCCTGAAAAAGTCTTTTGATGTACCGGATAGTACCGGAATGAATACCCTTTGTCCAGGGGGCGCAAATATAGTAGAATCTCTCCTTATGGATATATCTTTGTTTTTCCCTTATCAGCTTCCTCTGTGGCAGTGGATCATCGTCCTTTTCAGTTGTTTATGCTTTGGCATGTCGAAAACGGGCATAAACGGCATATCCACGGTGGCGGTTCCCCTGTTCGCCCTGGTTTTCGGCGGCAAGGAATCTACCGGCGTCGTCCTGCCGCTGCTGTGCTTTGCCGATCTCGTGGCGGTGCTGTATTACCGCCGCCACGCCGAATGGAAGTACATCATCAAGCTGCTTCCCTGGGCATTGGCGGGTTTCGGTCTTGCGCTCTTGGCGGACAGGCTGGTTCCTCCCAGGGGCTTTAAGATGCTGATTGGCAGTTGTATCTTGGCCGGACTGCTGATTATGGTCTGGAACGACCGCCGGGGAAAGGACGCGGCCATACCGTCGGCGTGGTGGTTCCAAGCGGTATTCGGCGTCATGGGCGGCTTTTCCACGATGATAGGAAACGCGGCGGGGCCTGTCATGTCGGTGTTTCTGCTCTCGGTACGGCTTCCAAAACACAGCTTTGTTGGAACCGCGGCCTGGTTCTTCCTTATCGTGAATTACCTCAAGCTCCCCTTGCAGCTTTTTGTGTGGCATAATATTACCCTTGAAAGCCTGCTTTTCGATCTGCCCCTGGTTCCCTTTATCCTGCTCGGCGCGTGGCTGGGCATTATACTGGTCAAAAACGTCTCCGAGAAGGTCTTCCGCATCCTGGTGTACGGCTTAACGGTCGTTTCTACCGCGCTGCTGTTTATCGGGTGATGGGGAACCGGGGCTGTGTTTGCGGGCACGCGGCTTCCCCCCAGGGAAGCGCTGATTAAATCAGGTTTTTGAATGCAGTCCACGGATTTAAACCGCAGATGACACGGATTGCGAACCTTCGGTTCGACACTGATGTTGTTTCTACTCATCTGTGCCATCCTCTTTATCCGTATAATCTGCAGTTCCCCAGGGCCATTTCCGCGTCTGCTATCCTTAATCCGTGTTATGCTGCCGGCGAAACGCGGAAGGCGCGGCGCCGAACTGTCCCTGAAACGCGGCGGAAAAACTCGCGTGGTGTTTGTAGCCCGCCATCGCCGTAATTTCCCCAACCGGGGTTTGCGTATTCTTGAGCAAATGCACCGCCTTCTCCATCCGCAGACGGTTAAGGTACGCGCCCGCCGAAAAGCCGGTATGCCTTTTGAAGGCGGCGGTAAATTTACTTACGCTCATGGCGGCCTGTTTCGCCAGCGTGTCCAGACTGACCGGTTCGGCAAAATGTTCTTCAGCATAGCGCAGGGCTTCGGAAATTCCCGTCATGTCTGATTCCGGGGGCGTACGGCGTTCTCCCGCGTCAAGCCGCCGGTGCCAGTCCAGCACCACCGTAATCAGTTCAAGCGTTTTTGCTTCAATCCAGGCGTTCCCGATATTCCCGGAAATCGCGGCTTTGCCGGTTTGCCTGAGTATGACGGCGGCGTCCGGCGGCGGGGTAAAGCGGTTGAGATCGTCAAGGGCCCTTATCAATGCGTTGATGGATATGCCATGACGCATACCCCAAAAGACATCAAAAAAATCGGGCAGGAAACAAATACTAATTCCCTGATGATGAAACCCCGCTTGAAAACGCCCTTTGTACGTGTCGTTCTTCCCGGTGTGCCCCAAAACACCCGCCTGGGTTCCCCGTTGAAAACCGATAAGAAAATACTCCGGCTGCCTCCAGGCAAGCTCGATGGGCTCCTTTATGGTAAAATCCGTTACGCTCACCGCAAGGCATTTCCCCGCAGGCCGTAACAGGAACGTACCCGTTCCCTGGAATTTTTTCGGCGCAAAGAGCCGGAAGTCCGCCCCGGACTCCCGCGCCTTTTCCACAAAGCCGTGCTGGAGCATTTGCGGCACATACACCTTATCGATTATCGAATCCATATCCGCTCCCGGCGGCGCGCTGTTGCCATCCGCCAAATAATTGTTGCTATCCGCCCAAAACAGCGGAAAAGGTCTTGCTTTTTTTGTCATGTTTCATTTGAATATTTAGTTAGTTTACCTTAACTAACTATTCAAAGATGGTCAAGCGCCGGACTTGCTATTCAAGGAGGGAACTTTACAAATATTGTTAGTCAAAGTAAACTTTAATAGTTAGTTTTTTATAACATAATAATCTTGGGAGGTTCTTGTATGAAAAGAACAAATAAAACCATGCGAAAAGTCAAGAACGGCCTCCGGGCAAAAGACCTCATCACCGCCGGCATTTTCACCATGCTTTTTTTCATTGTGGTATTCATTTTTGCCATGGCGCTGTCCGCCGTGCCGGTGGCGTCGCTCTTTATCACCTGTGCCGACGCGCTTGCGGGGGGCGTTATTTTTCTGTACCTGGCAATGAAGGTCCGCAAATTCGGGGCGGTCGCCATAATGAGCGCGATTATCGGCCTCATCATGTGCCTTGTGGGGCATTTCTGGCCCTGCATCATTTTTGGGATAGTTTTCGGGCTGGCCGCGGATTTTCTCTGCTCCCGGGGCGAATACCGGGAATTCAGTTGGAACGCCGCGGGCTATGCCGCATTTATCCTGGGGCTGACACTAGACGGCTATACGCCGATGCTGCTTTTTACCGACGCCTTCATTGAAACCCGCACACAAATGGGCCTGCCAAGTGAGATGATAAAAACATTGATAGACTTAACCCACGGGCCGCTCATGATAGCGGTTTTCGCGGGGGCGGTTCTCTGCGCGATAATAGGCGCGTTTACCGGCAGGGCGCTCCTCAAAAAGCATTTTGAAAAGTCAGGGGTTTTATGAAACTTGACCCCCGGACAAAACTCTTTGCCCTCGTGCTGATTAACGTCGTGGTTTTTTCCTCCCCCGATATGACAACGGAATGGCTCTGCATGGGCGTGATAGCTCTTACGCTGGCGGTGATGGGCTGCCGGCTCCAGCTTGCCCGGGGTTTGGCGGTATATGCCGGGATGATTGGGGCGCTGTACCTGTGCGGATTCGCGGATAACTTTATCACGGCCTTTATCAGCATGATTGTCATCTGCTTTCGCAAGATTATGCCCACGGTTTTTTTCGCCTCCGGTTTTCTGGCTACCACCAAGGCGGGGGAGCTGGTTTCGGCAATGCAAAGGCTGCGAATCCCCAGGGTTATCATCATTCCGTTTACGGTAACGCTGCGCTTCTTCCCCACGGCGCGGGAAGAGTTCGCCGCCATCCGGGATGCGGCGCGGCTTCGCGGTCTGCGTTTCAGCATGGAGCGGACGCTGGTCCCCATGATGCTGCGCTGCGCGAATATCGCCGAGGAACTTTCCGCGGCATCGGTGGCGCGGGGCATTGAAAGTGCGGGTAAAAGAACGTCCATATACGAACTGCGGCTGGGGTTCCAGGATTATGCGGTGTCCGCGGTATTTACCGCCCTTGCGGTTTTTAGAGTGATGGGAGGCGTACCGCTTTTTTATGGTTAATATCGAAAACGTCAGTTTTCATTACGGCGAAACCGGCGAGCGCTGTCTTTGCGGCGTTTCCCTGCGCATCAAAAAGGGCGAGTGCGTCCTCTTGTGCGGGGAATCGGGCTGCGGGAAAACCACCCTTACGCGCCTTTTGAACGCCCTGATTCCGCATTTTTATGAAGGCGAGTTTGTTGGAAATGTCCGCGTGGCGGGTTTTGACATTTTGCGGACAAGCCCTGA
>JAITHH010000224.1 GCA_031280065.1 Treponema sp.
CTGGGCCATCCGCACGAGGGCGTCGTAGAGGGACATATCCCCGTGGGGGTGGTACTTACCCATGCAGTCCCCGGTGATGCGGGCGCACTTCTTCGTGGCGGACCCGGGCCGGAGTCCTAGCTCGTCCATGGAGTAGAGGAGCCGCCGGTGTACGGGTTTGAGTCCGTCCCGCACGTCGGGCAGGGCCCGGGCCACGATGACCGACATGGCGTAGTTGAGATAGGCGGTTTTTACCTCGTCTTCGATGGCAACGGGGATAATTTTAGCGCGGGGTGTTTCGGGGGCGCCGCCCTGGGGGCTGCCGCCCCCTTGGATACCAGGATCAGCCACAAGAATCTTCCTTCTATAGTAAGTGCTATCTGTTCGTAAGGTTCATTAAGATGAGTATAGCGAAAACGGGAGGGCGTGTGGAGGGGGGCAAGCCCAGATCAGCCATTCCGAATTCGGAATGGCTATCGGAAAAAGGACAGCCTAAACGCCCTTACCGCCGCCTTGGATAAGGCTTTGGATGAACTATACGCGGACGGCGTTATGAAGGCGATTTCTTACAAAATATTTAACCGTGATTTGGTTTCGCGGGCCCGGAATTGACGCAAGGCGGCAAAAGAGGCTGCGGCATAATCGCGGGAATATAGGACATAATCGCGGGAATATGAGGCATATTCCTGGGAATATAGGACATATTCCCAGGAATAAACGGCAGCAGGCAAGCCATCGAATTCTGATTGCCGGGAACGGCCAGGCCGAACCCGGGCGCAGCCTACTTCTTCGCGCTCATCAGCCGCAGATACGCCGCTTCATAGCCCGCGGACTTGGGCAGCCATTCGCTGTTGATAAAACGTTTCAGCTCGTCCAGGCTTATCTCGCCGATGATGTACTTGTTCTCCAGTTCACCCTTGCGGGTTATCAGATCGGGGTTATCCGTCTGGAACGTGTCCCATTCAGGAAGTTTCACCGAAGGCACCGCAATGTCCTCGGTTTGCGACGTGAAATTCCGCAGTATCTTCTGATAGTAGTCCGCTATCTTGGTCTGGTTGGATATGGCCGCCATTCCACCCTCGTAGGCAAACGACACCGTCATATAACTGGAAGTTACCGTCGACCACTTCTTCCGCTGCTCTTCGGTCTGATCAACCTTCCGGGTTTTCAAGTCGTAGGAATTGTAGGTCTGTCCGGGAACGCCCCAGTAAAGCGCCTCAAAGCCTTCGGGGGAATTGCCCCAGTCAAGGAAGCGCAGCGCGTCTTCGGTTTTCTTGGAAGCAACTGGAAGCCCCCACGCCCCCCATGCCGGCGGCGCGACATAGTTCCTCCGTTTCCCGTCCGCCGCTTTAACTGGCGGAAAAAAATCAAAGGTGTCCAGCGCGCCGTTGTTGTTATACTGCGGGGATTCGGGGACGGTGCTGTCGTGGGTGTGCAGTAAAGCGACGCGGTTTTGAAGCACCTTTTCCCTGCCCCCGTAAGTTTTGTTGACAAAGAATTCCGGGTCCATGATTTTTTCTGTGTAGAGCTTCCGCATGAATTCCAAGTAGGAATAGTAGCCGTTCATCTTTTCCCGTATCTTGTATGTCCCGTCAAAATCAGGCGCGCCGAATAGGGGCCCCGGAAGAAAGGCTTCCTGAATTATCCCCGCGTCTCCCCACACATCGCCGTCGGGGGAAATAAGATATGTGTCGTTTTGGCCATTGCCGTCCGGGTCGCCTGTTGCCACTTTTTTACCAAGCTCATAGAACTCGTCTATGGTATTCGGCGCCGAAACTCCTAACTTGGCAAGCCATTTGATATTCGCCATGAAGCCCCAGCGGTTCACCTTGTTTGCGCGGGGGACCGCGTAGGCAAGCCCGGTAGAAGCGATCACCGCGCTCTCCAGCAATTCCGGCGTTATGTTGTGCATGATGTTCGGGTATTTCTTGACCAAATCGCCCACCGGTTTCAAGATTCCGTCTTCCGCCCACTTGGTATAGTTCCTGTCCATGCTCCAGATATAGATCAGATCGGGCAGGTCGCCTGAAGCCATGATGATCTGAAGCCGGTCGTTGTAGTTGTTGATAGGCGGCGCTTCAAGTTCGATGTTAAAGCCGAATTGCTCCCGGATATACTTGAGCATGGGATTGTTGTCTATCACCACCTCTGGATTTACCCGGTTTACCATGGTGAGGGTTACTGCTTTTGTTCCCCCGCCTCCCGCGCCTGTCCCCTGCCCGCCGCCCGCAAACGCAAGCGTTCCTGTCAGGCATAACCCAGCCGCCGCCAGTAACATTGTTTTTTTCATTGCTCTCTCCTTGAACCAAAATATATAAATGACGGCAACGCCGTTCATTAACCCTTGACCGAACCCATCAGCATACCCTTCATAAAATATTTTTGAATAAAGGGATACACCAGCAGGATAGGCGCTACCGTAATCACAATCGCCGCCATTTGCAGGGTAAAGGGCTGGGCGAGTTTGTCAGGATCAAACGCGACTCCCTCCTGCGCCATGCCTCCCCCTTCGATGACAAGTTCCCGCAAAACCAGCATAAGAGGCCAGAGATTCCGCCGGGTGATGTAGAGGATCGAATCAAAATAGGCGTTCCAGTGCCCCACCGCGTGAAAAAGCAGGAAGGTAAAGATCGCCGGAAGCGACAGGGGAAGAATGATCTTGAACAGCACCGTTATCTCGTGCGCACCGTCGATGATCGCCGATTCTTCAAGGCTGTCCGGGATCGCGGCGATGAAATTCCGCATGAGAATCAGATTGTACGCGCTGATGGCTCCGGGCAGGATCAGCGCCCAGTAGGTGTTGACCAGTTTCAGGCTCCGGATCAGCGTATAGCTGGGAATCATTCCGCCTGAAAAAAACATGGTGAAGATAATCAGCCCCATCACCACGCCCCGGCCCTTGAGGTTCTTTTTGGAAAGCGGGTAGGCGGAAATACAGAGCAGAAACAGGTTCAGCGCGGTCCCGCCCGCCGTAATGATGATGGTATTCAGGTAGCCGGTCTGAAGCAGCCGCATCCCCAGCATCTGGGTGTAGGCTTGCAGGCTTGGATGTTCCGGGATAAAGCGCAGCGGGTTGGCGAGGTAATCACTGTAGGGCGTGATAGAAAAAACCGCCACGTAAAAAAAAGGAAATATGCACGCCAGCGCGAAGAGGCTGACAAACCCGTAGTTAAAAATATCGAAAACCGTTTCCCAGCCGGTCTGCCTGATTTTGGAACCGCTGGAATTCAAACTTTTTTTACGCGCCATGCCGCGCCCTCCTTATCCGCGTTTAGAAAATTCCTTCTTCGCCCATTCTTTTGGCAATCTGGTCCGCGCCTATGAGGAAAAACAGGCTGACCAGGGAAGTAAAAAGCCCCACGGTGGCGGCAAACGAAAACCGCCCGTTCAGCAGCCCCAGCCGGTATACCCAGGTTTCAAACACCTCGGAGACGCTCAGGTTTTGGGAGTTCTGCAAAACGAATATCTGCTCAAAGCCGTTATTCATGATGCTTCCCATTCTGAGGATCAGGCAGAGGATGATGGTTGTTTTGATGCAGGGCAGCGTGATGCACCAGAGGCGCTGCAATTTGTTCGCGCCGTCCACGATGGCCGCCTCGTAGAGTTCCGGGCTGATCCCGGTGATGGCGGCAAGGTAGATGATCGTGCCCCAGCCCGCGCCTTTCCATATATCGGAAATCACGATGATGCTGCGGAAGTACGCTTCCTTGGCCATGAAGAAGACCGGCTCGCCGCCCATGCCCTTTATCAGATAGTTCACGATGCCCCAGGAGGGCGACAGGAAGCTCACAATGATTCCCCCCAGGATCACCCAGGAGATGAAATGGGGCAGGTATACCAGGGTCTGCAAAATCTTCTTATATTGAATACCCCGCATCTCGTTGAGCAGGAGCGCGAGGATGATAGGGATCGGGAAGCCCCACACCAGGCGGAGGAAACTCAGATATATCGAATTGGCAAAGACCTTGTAAAAGTCATTCAGCTCGAAGAGGTACTTGAAATTCCCGAAGCCGATCCACGGGCTGTTGAGGATTCCCTTTGAAAAGCTGAAGTCTTTAAAGGCGATGACCACGCCGTACATGGGGACATACTTGAATATGATGTAGTATACCGCCGCAGGTACCAGCAGGATATACAAGTACCGCATCTTCCAGAAATATCTCCAGGCTTTTGACTGCCGCCCGGCGCTCAACTTGGTATTCATACTGATATTGTCCCCCTGACCGGCGGGGCCTGTATATAATAAACTTGGAAAAAGATAATACGTTTCTCTGGTTTGTGCGCGTTCCCGTCCCTGACGGCCCCCTCAACAGCCGCATCAATGTAAACCGCTTCCCTGTTATACCGGGAGAGCAGCGCCAAAGGGCGGGGGCGGCGGGCGCGGAGAAGGCCGCTTGCGCCGCCCGGATGCGCGGAGTATACTTATCACTGAGGAGTTAGGCTATGCAGGCAACCTACCGGCTTCGGGGAGAGGAAATAACCGGCAGTTTTATCAGGGGACTTCGAGACACCTATCAAAACAGAGAAATTGAGATAACAATTCACGAAGTCGAAGATGAAACCGCCTATTTGCTGCAATCCGGCGAAAACCGGAACCATCTGCTGAAAATAATTGAAGCTGACAAACAGGGACAAATCTTTCGGACCGTAACCGCTGAAGCTCTGGAAGCCATGATACCATCATGATAATTTCCTGTAAGTATCATTACCAATGATCCTTCATTTTCCGTACTCACCGCCCGCCCCTTCACCCTGAAATACGGATAAAGTATTGCACTACAGGTGTTTCTGCTATACACTGGCCGCTTAGATGGTGTTCAACCCGCAAAAAGTCTTTGCCCTCCGTTCCCAGATAATCAAGGCGGTGATGCTCCAGCTCATCATCCTCGCGGGGATCAACGTTTTGGTGTACAACGTCTTTGGGGAACTGTCCTTTATCCGGCGGCTCCGGGAGTCGGCGGGCATGGCGTGCAGCCAGATAGGACTTTCCTATGAAACGACCCTCTCCTACATGGCGGAAACGGTAAACCGGATCGCTATCTTTGACTTTGCCGGTTATGACGCCGCCGCCGAGGCGGAAAAGGTCTACGAGTTCCAGATCACCATGATCCGGAAACTTTCTTCTATTGTTTCCATGCACAGCTATATCAGCTCGGCGTATCTGTATATCGCCCGGCTGGACCGGGTTTTCGACTCCCGGCTCATGCCGGTGATGATCACGTCCCTGGACAGCTTTCCAGACCGGGAGATATTCATGCGGAATCACGCCAACTACCTGCGCATGATGGGCCCCCGCATCCTCGCGGACCAGCCCAATACCGGCGGCGGCCATTCGGTGATTACCCTGGTCTCGCCGGTGTCGTTCAAGGACGGCGGCGGCGCGTATCTCGCGGTGAATATCAGCATGGACGCACTGTACAACGCGATGTTCAAAACCATTGGTGCGCCGGAGGAATTCACCTTTTATGTCTACAACGCCGAGAATACGCTGCTTGTCCACAGCGGGGACAAAAACCGGCTGTTCTCCACGCTGAATCCCGAACCGCCGGGCGGCCAGGAATCAGACTGGTTCTATTATCTCCACCGGAACCGTCCGGTCCGCGCCGCATATACGTCGGCGTATCTTGGCTGGACCTTCGCGCTTGAAACGCCGGTTAATCCGGTGATTCCCAATCTGCCCCGGTATATCGCGGTTAATCTGTTTGTCCTCGCGGTGATTCTGGGGATCATGGCGCTGGCGGCCATTGTGAAAACGGCGCCGGTCAGCAAGGCTGCGGGGGCGCTGACGGACGCGCTTTGGAAGGAGGCGCTGCTCGATCAGTCGCCGGTTGACGGCGGGATGATTCAGCAGTTGAGCGGCGGGGACTTTGTTATCGACGGCGGGGGGAATACCTGTTACGGCGTTATCTGTCTGGCTGTTTCGGGTGAAGTTTCTGGCGCTGTTCCTGGTTTGGCGGACGCGGTCCGGGAGCGGTTCCGCGCTGACGCGCCGGCGCGGCAATTCAAGTACAAGCTGACGCCCCTATCAAAAAGCGTTGTGGCGCTTATCGCCGCATACCGTCCGGGGGACGCGGCGGCAATTCACCGGGACCTGGCCGGACGGCTGCTGAACTGCGCGCCGCCTGACGAACAGCGCGGCGCGTTTGCGGCGCTCAGCGGTTTGCAGAAGAACTTCGCGCTGCTGCCGTTCTGTTACAAACAGTGCGAAGACGCGCTCAAGTACAAGATATGTCTGGACTCGCCTATTCTGGATCACGCGCTCATCCGGGAGCGCGCCGGGGAATATGAATTTCCCTCGGAGCTGGCGCGGCAGTTGAACAACAACGCTGCCGCGGGCAGCAAGCCGGGCTGCGCCGCGTACCTTGATAAAATATTTTCTCCCTTGGAAAACAAGCGCCTTATTGCCAGCGACGAGCAGATGTTCAATCTGGTTATCAATCTGCAAAACGGCGCGTTCAAGGCCGCTGCGGGCGTCAAGCTGGACGCAGGGATGGTGATAAACGCGGAAACGCTTAAAAACAAAACGCGGGATGAACTCAAGGCGCTGCTGTGCGGTTTTTATGACAAGATATGCGATGAAGTTACGCTGCTGCGGGAAAACCAGGAGCGCCGTCTGGCTGCGGCGGTACTGGACTTTGTTGAGAAGAACTGTCATTCGGATCATCTGATCAGTCTGGTATCGGTAGCGGATGAATTACAGATCAGCAAGTACCAGGTAAGCCGGATCATCAAAGAGGCCGCCGGTCTGGATTTCCCCGAATTCATCAACAAGAAGCGCATTGAATACGCGAAAAAGCTCCTGCTGAACCGCAGCATGACGATTGAGGAAGTCGCCAAAGCCGCGGGGTATAACTATTCGTATTATTTTATCAAGATTTTCAAATC
>JAITHH010000306.1 GCA_031280065.1 Treponema sp.
CAGCTCCTAAAAAAGCACGGATTTACCCAACTGCCCGGCCATCACCAGTACCACGAGGCGTTCAAGAAGACCGTGTCGGACCTGGCCCATGAGTTTATCCTCAAAGGCGTGTCCGAACACCTGATCTCGGCGGTGCAGACCAAGATCGGCTCCTGGCTCGTCGAGCATATCAAGGGACAGGATTTCCGCTGGGCCAAGGAACTGAAGGTCAAAGCGCCGGAAATGTTTACCGGAACCTCCGCGATTTCTCCCGCGGGTTCTCCCGCGCCGGCCCCGGCGGCCTCCGCCGTCATTCCCGGCCCCTATGCCGTGGCCGTCAAGAAATGCCCCTCCGCCGCCGGGCGCTTCTATACCATGGATCAGTCATTCCTCACCGGTTGCGGCGGCATGGACGATCAGCACGGAAAACTCTTCGACGCGATAAACGATCTGATAGAAGCCTGTCAGCAGGGCAAAGGCAAGGAGGAGCTTCAAAAAAGCCTGGACTTCCTCTCCGATTATACGGTCAAGCACTTCTTTAACGAGGAACAGTTACTCAAGAAGTACGGTTTTTCGGGGTTTGACAAACACCGGCAGCACCACGAGGCGTTTAAGGCGAAGGTCAAGGAACTTTCCCACCAGGCCATTCTCCAGGGCTTTTCTGAAACCCTGATCAAGGACGTGCAGACCAAGATCGGCTCCTGGCTTATCGAGCATATCAAGGGGGAGGATTTCCAATGGGCCAGGGAATTGAAGGCCAAAGCGCCGGAACTCTTCAGCGCCCGGCTGCCCAAGCTGATTGCGCCCGCCGGAATTCCCGCTTCAGCGCCGGTAAGCGCCACAGCCAAGCCCGTCAGCGCGGCGGCGGCTCCATCCGCCGCCCCGCCCCAAGCGGCGCGGCCCCCGGCCCCCCCCGATACGCGGCGGTTCTTGAATCCCGGCAAAACCGGCGGAATATTCAGCAGCATCCGCTCCCGGCTCTTCTTCCTGATCCTGATCCTGGCCGTAACGTCCTTTGCCGGATTCGGCGTGTTTATCATCAACGGTTCCCATTTGCAGCGCATATCCCGGTCCGTTACCGGGCAGTACAACCAATCCCTTACCCAGGATTACTTTAACCGCTTCAACGCCGTTTTGAATTCCGTCCAGAAGACCGCCAGCATTTCCCAGGACTTGGGAGAACTCTTCTATAAGGTAAAAGACAAGCTCTCCCGCGAGGAGATAGCGGCCATCATGCCCGATGAATACCATTCGGCCTTTGCGCGGGAACCGGTCATCTTGGGCGGCGGCGCGTTCTATGAGCCCAACGCCTTCTATCCTGATGTTGAGGACTTCCACTATTTCGCCAGCAAGGCCCTGGGCCCGGGGGGAATTCCCCCGGAGCATGATGTCAAGTGGACCGGCGATGAGTGGAAATGGGACGTGAACACCTACCAGGAAACTTGGTATCTGAGCGCCCTGCCCGCGAATTGGGACCGCTCGCGCGCCCGCGACGCCCGCTTTTACTGGAGCGAACTCTACGAGGACACCTCGGTGAATGTCCTCATGGTCTCCGTGTGCCTGCCCATGTACAGCACGGATCAGCGGATTGTAGGGGTGGCGACGGTGGACATATCGCTTTCAACTCTGCAGGACATGATTTCTTTGCTTGACCTGCCGACACCTTCGTCCCGGATAGCCGGGTTCTCGACGCTGAATAACGCGACCTTCGCCCTCAGCGGCGGTCAGAGCGGCGGGATCGTTCCCTATCCCGCCGGGGACTGGCTGAATAACCTGGCCCAGCTCAAGCCGGAGCAGCGCTATGAAAACAAGGACCTGCGCCTGGACGGGGAAAGCTATACGCTGACCGCGTCGGTCCACCCGTCGGGTTTGGGGCTGGCGATCCTGACCCCCAACGCGGAGAAATTCCAGGCCGTGGACGACTTGCAAACGGGGAACCATATCACCGCCGCCGTCGCCATGCTGGTGATGGCCGGTATTGTGGCCGCCGCCCTCATCGCCCTGACCCGCTGGATCGTCAAGCCTATCGGCCAGGCCCAGGCGGTGTTTGAGACCCTGGCCCACGGGGACCTGACCCAGGTTATCACCGCGCAAGGCGGCGGCGAGCTGGATCAGATGATGCGGACGCTGGCCAAAACCCAGGACGGGATCAAGGGCCTGATTACGGCTATTGGTGAAAAAGCCCGTACCCTCTCTTCGGTCGGCATGGAACTCCAGACCATGATGTCCAACTCGACCGAGGTGATAAACCGGATAAACGCCGGCGCTCAGGCCATGCAGGTGAAGTCCTCCACCCACGCCGAGGGGGTGCTTACCAACAACGCGACGATTGCGCAGGTGATCGCCAATATCGAGGCCCTCAACGCCCACATTGAACAGCAGGCGGACAGCATCGCCCAATCCTCCGCGTCGGTTGAAACGATGATGGCGAATATCACCGCCATTACCACGAGTCTTGGCCAGAATGAGCAGGACTTGCGGCGGCTCAGGGAGGCTTCTTCCCAGGGCAACGCAGCCCTCCAAAAGGTATCGGCGGATATTCAGGAGGTTTCCAAGGAGTCGGAACGGCTGCTGGAGATCAACAAGGTGATCCAGAATATCGCCAGCCAGACGAATCTCTTAGCCATGAACGCGGCTATCGAGGCGGCTCACGCGGGAGATGTGGGCCGGGGCTTTGCGGTGGTGGCCGATGAGATCCGCAAGCTGGCCGAATCTTCCAGCACCCAGGCCAAGACGGTGTCCGGGGTCTTGAAGAACATCAAGGACGCCTTGGGGGGAATCAGCTCCGCCACAGTCGCTTCCCTCAAACAGTTCGAGGAGATCGATACGGGCTTTAAAACGGTGTCCGCGCAGGGCATGAAAATCCGCGGCGCCATGGAACAGCAGGATGCGGGGAACAAGGAAATCCTTGAGAACATGGAGGTTTCCAACGAGATCACCCGCAATGTGCGGAGCAGTTCAGCGAAGATTCAGAGCGGAGGCCATCAGGTTATCAGCGAGGGGAAACGCCTGGAGACGCTCACCGGCGAGGTTACCGCCGCGATAAACGACATCGCGGCGGGCATCAGCGATATAAATACGACCATCTCCCGGACCAGCGAAATCAGCGGTAAAAACATGCTGGATATCGAAGTGCTGCTCCAGGAGATTACGAAGTTTAAGATATGACGTCGTAGCCCGCTTCGGTGATGGCCGCTTTGATGGTTTCAAGCGGCGCCGCTGCGGGATCGGGGAAGGACACGGTTCCGGCTTTGAGGTCCACTGCCGCGCCCTGGAGGCCAAGTCCCTCAAGGGCCGCAGTTACCGCTTTGACGCAATGTTCGCAGGCCATGCCGTCAACTTTTAAAATCATGGTGCGCTCCTTTATTAAAGGGGGGCCGAACCGCAGGTTCGCCCCCTCCCTCCGCATCGCTTACTGTGCTTCTTCCGCCTGCCCGATAAAGGCTATGCCCGGGGCGGTTAAAAGGGCTTGCAAGCCGCCGTATGGAACCGTTACGGTAATTCCCCCCTCGGAATACGGCGCAATCTCATAGGGGTTCCAATAAAAGGCAATCCCTTCATCATTGAAGGTGAAATTCGCCGCCGGAACCGTTACGGTATCTTCCAGATAGCCCGCCGCGCTGAGGGGTTCACTGCCGCCGATCCCCTTCCGCCGGCGTAGTTCGGCGCTTACCAGGCTGTTCAGCGCCTCTTCCTTGCCCTGCTGGATAAAATAATCCAGGGAAAGCGGTTGAGCGCCCGCTTCGTCGGTAACAAAATACTGCTGTTCTTCCAGCCCGTGGGCCCCGCCGTCAAATGAATACCGGGTGCGGCGGAATATCTTGCCTTTCAATCCCTGGGGGAGCGGTTCCGCCGTGA
Source organism: Treponema sp. (assembly GCA_031280065.1). The sequence continues at coordinate 3,838 of JAITHH010000306.1, forward strand.
TGGTTTCCGTATAGGTCCAATTCATCGGCGCTGTGGGGAGATCGGGATTTTCCAAGAGCGCCTCTTTTTCAGCGTCATATCTGATCCGGTAGTCCTGGATGATCCCCTGGGCGTAATCGGCGGGCTCTTTACCTTCGTAGAACTGCTCCCGCAGGAAACGCCGCAGGTTGCGCCTGAGTTCGGCGTCCGGGGATTTCGGGGCGTCGGGCACATCGACCAAAGACAGGCTGATTTCCATTTGGGGCTTCGATTCCAGCCCTTCGATGTTGATTTCGACCTTATCGCTAAAGGAGCGGGAATCAAACTTCAAAACCGGCGGCGGAGGCGCGGCGGGGGGCGGCTCGCTTGCGCAGGCGGACAAAAGGGCGGATAAAACCAGACCGGCGCGATAGCCAATCTTTACCCGCATCGTCTTGGTGAGAAACAATCGCGTAAACATAAAAACTCCTCGAGGATCAATTCCTCTTTTGATAATGTAAGTTCATTATAGCGTCCCAGCGGAAGGAAAGTCAAATAGCCGCTTCAACGTGCAGTCCGGGCTGTCCGGCATCGTATACTTCCTTAACTTCTTCCAGGAATCAGCCGATAATGGTATCATAGGGCTATGATGGTGAGCGAGGAACTCTTAGATATGCTGTTCCAAGTAGTTACTGCCTGGCAGGTAATTGCGGTTACCGTGGTAGTACTGCTGTATATATTTTTGGTACGGTATGTTGCCCGGCTCTACCACCGGCCCCGTATCTCCCGAACTCTCTCGGCCTCTCCCGCAAAGAAAGTCAAGGAACTCGCCAAGGCCGCCCCGGAGATAAGCGACAGCGATGATCTTGAGATAATCGAGGAAGAATAGGCTCCCATTACCAACGCCGCGTTAGGCGAATGGACGCGGGGGGCGGAGCCCCCGCATTTCTTCCAGCGCCCGCTCTGCCTCCCGAATCTCATCATAGTCGAGGGTCTTATCCGCGTAGATAATCGAGTTCTCATGCCCCTTGCCCAGCAGGAGTACCAGGTCTCCCTTCCGGGCCAGAGAAAAAGCCTTCCTGATGGCCGCGGGCCGGTCGGGGATGAGGAAGCAATCTTCTCCCCGTTTCCACGACGTGCGGGCAGAGAGGGCTCCGCAGACTATTTCTTCCAGGATCGCCATAGGGTCTTCACTCCGGGGATCCTCATCGGTGAGAACCAGTATGTCCGACCATTGCGCGGCGATCCGGCCCTGTTCAGGCCGCTTGAGCGTGTCCCGCTCCCCGGCTGAACCGAACAGGCTGATGATCCTGCCCCCGCGCTTCCCGATCCGTTCCCGCAGGGG